>CAZXUP010000239.1:0-3173 GCA_964643815.1 uncultured Vampirovibrionales bacterium | reverse complement strand
CGCGCACCGCGCTGGACATCTTGCGCGGTGCGCGCGGCGGCGCAGCCGAGCGGGTTGCCGCCATAGGTGCTGCCATGATCGCCGGGGTTGAAAACGCCCATGACTTCATCGTTGGCCATCACCGCGGAAACCGGGTAGAAGCCGCCCGACAGCGCTTTGCCGACAATCACCACATCCGGCTGGATGCCTTCGTGCTGGTAGGCAAACATCTTGCCGGTGCGGCCCAGACCGGTCTGGATTTCGTCGGCCATAAACAGCACGTTGTTCTGTTTGCACAATTCGGCCACCTGCTTGATGTAGCCTTCGTTCGGAATGAGAATGCCCGCTTCCGCCTGGATCGGTTCCATCAGAATGGCGCAGGTGTTGGGGGTGATAGCTTTTTTGACCGCTTCGAGATCGTTGTAGGGTACGATTTTGAAGCCCGGTGTGTAGGGGCCAAAGCCATCGCGATACTGATCTTCGGTGGAGAAGCTGACGATGGTAATCGTCCGTCCGTGGAAGTTGTTCTCAAACACAATAATCTCGGCTTGCCCTTCGGGAATGCCTTTCACTTTGTAGCCCCATTTGCGGGCCATTTTCACGGCGGTTTCCACGGCTTCCGCACCGGAGTTCATCGGCAATGCGCGGCTAAGCCCGGAAATTTCGTTCAATGCTTTATACAGCAAGGGCAATTGATTGTTGCGGAAGGCGCGCGAGGTCAGCGTGACTTTTTCGGCTTGTTCGCGCAGGGTTTGCAGCAGGCGGGGGTGGCAGTGGCCCTGGTTCAGCGCGGAATACGAGCTGAGGCAATCCAGGTATTTTTTGCCTTCCACGTCCCACACCCAACAGCCTTCGGCGCGCTCGATGACGATATCCAGCGGGTGGTAGTTATGCGCGCCGTAGCGTTCTTCCAGTTCAATATACTCTTTGGATGTGAGGGTGTTGTTTTTGTCGAGGGTGGTGCTCATGGTGGGATCTCCAATCATTAAGGAATAAAGCTTTTTGTATGCGGGAGCTGTTCCTTCCCCCGCCCTGGTAGAGAGGATGGTCTATTTGCCTAATCCGCTGGCGATTTGGGTGGCTTCTTCCACGGCGCGGGCCAATACAGAGCGAATTTTTCCGTCTTCCATCAACAACAACGCGCCGATGGTGCAACCGGCGGGAGTTGTCACGTCATCCCGCAAGGATGCCGGATGACGACCAGATTGCTGAACCATGGTCGCGGCGCCCAAAACCGTTTGGGAAACGATTTTTAATGCCGCATCGCGAGGCAGGCCGACGCGCACACCGCCATCGGCGAGAGCCTCCATAATCAGGTACAGATACGCCGGACCGCTGCCGCTAAGGCCCGTGATGGCGTCAAAATGCGACTCATCCAGCGTCATGCAAACGCCGACCGCCTCGAAAATCTGCCGGGCGATGGTGAGATGCGTTCCGGTTGCGTGTGCCCCGGGACACACGACGGTCATCGCCTGTCCAACCAGACACGGGGTGTTGGTCATGGCCCGAATGACTGGGTTGTTTCCGCCCAGGCCGGTTTCAATCTGCTCGATGGTGGCGCCTGCCACAATCGAAATCACCAGCGTGTCTTTGGAGAGATTGAAGGATTTCAGGCGTTCCAGCACCTGACGAATGCCGGTCGGCTTGACGCACAGCAAAAGCACGTCCGTGTCGGCCAGGGCGTCTTTGTAGCTGGTATAAGCCGGAATGCCCAGCTCCGCCTGGATTTTTTCGCAAGAACCTTCGGTTTTGGCAGCGGCCCAGACGTTTTTGGTGTCGATCACTTTTTTGGCCAGCAGGCCGCGAATCAACGCCTGTCCCATCACGCCCGCGCCGATGACGCCCAGTTTACGGATTGCCTTGCTCATAGTTCCTGCCGATTCAACAATGGTTCTTATTGTAGGGGAGAGGCGGCAAACTTGAAAGGGGGAGGGCAAAAGCAAATGATCGGGCTTGTGCTATAGTTTGGTTTTTGTGGATTAGAGGCTGCAATATCATGAGTTTGAGCGTATTTCCGGTGAATATTTCCAGTATTGAAGCTCGTGCGAAACGGGTTGTGGTGAAACAGCCGAACTCTGCGCCTTATTTTGCCGGTAAGTCCGATAGCAAAGTCTCGACGAATTTTCAGGGACTTCTTTCCGATATCTACCCGCCGACTGATTCGGCGATTAACCGGTTTATTGTTCGGGATCAACGTGCGCGTTTTGAAGATCAGGCCAAAAACAGCTTCTGGTATAAGCTGACCCGGGTTTCACAGGATGTTGCCCATGTGTATACCCGGGACCGGGTGCCAACCCCCCTTGCGGGCCTGATTATGTATGCGTGTGCGCCCTTTAACCTGGTGAATCCAAAAGCTTACTTCGATTATTTTGCAAACCGAAACTGCAAGCTGGATCGTAAAATCGAGCAGGATGCCCGCGAGGCTGCCTATTTGCAGTCGGACGTGCTGCCTGTCTATCACTTACGGGAAGGCAATCCCTGGGCGGCGTTGCAGTCGTTCGCCAAGGCATTGGCGACTGATCCCGAGCCGGGTGACAGCTACTACAAACTGGGCCAACTGGCCGGAAATCTGATGGAATACCGTACGGAGCTTCAATCGAAACCCCATTCCGATGAAGCTTCCATGTTGTCTTTTGAGAAGATGCTGGCAGAGTATTGGTTTGATTCTGCGCCGGTGCTGAAACATCAAGACGGGTTTGGAACAGTCCTTGTTGATATCCCCCGCTATGTTTGGAAGCAACAAGGGCTGGATGCGCAGCAGTTGCAAAAATTGCGCAACGCCGTGCGCAGCCTGAACGTTCCGTTGGGCGAAATTGCCCTGGAGGCGTACCAGAAGGCGCACCAACTCACAAGAATTCATGAGAGCTACGACGGTGGGGCGCGTTTCCAGAAACCTTTCAGCGCGTTTCAGGTTGCCTGGTTAAAGGGTGATTTGTCGGAAGCCCAGCGCCGGTTGGATGAAATCCGCTATCCGGCCGACAGGTTAAGCCGTGTTGATGGTAATTTCTTTGTTTTTGAGCCGCTTCAGGATGCCCAAGCCAAGCTTTACCTGCGCCAAGGGCGGATGGATGAGGCAGTCTTGGCTTATCAGGAGGTACTTGAGCAGTACGGCGTGATCAATGGCCTGAAACGGCAACATTACGAGAAGTTTTTGGACTACTGCCAGCGGCAGGCTGAACAGGATAAAAGCGGAC
>CAZXUP010000238.1:0-4602 GCA_964643815.1 uncultured Vampirovibrionales bacterium | reverse complement strand
TATTTTTGCCAGAAGTTTGTCGCTGGGGCTTTGGCGGTTTGTAACAGTTTTTTGCGTCACCTAACATCAAAACGGATTGAGGCTTGTTGAAAGAATACCGAGCAATATCGTTTTTGTTGTGTGGATTTTATGACGATTCAAGCAGCTTCCCCATTCCAACTATCAACTCAGGTCAAACCAACAACTCCGGCTCCCCGGTTTGGGTGCCGTTTGTTTGCCTACATGGCGCCCAAGCCGTATCCAAAGCAGGATGAATTTTTACGCAACTGCCTGCTGGAGGCGGAAGATGCCTTTCAACAGCAAGTCCTGACACCCTCCGACACAACAGATAACGAGACTAAGCATAACGACTTGGAAATAGACGGCCTGCAGGATGACGGCTGGGGACTGGCAGCCTATGACAAGCGCACCGGGAAGCCGCTGGTTTCCAAATCCGAGCGTTCCGCGAAGGAAGATCCGCAGTTCACCCGGGTTGCAGAGCGCTTCTCGGATCAAAAACCGTTGTCGCTTCTGGCCCATTTGCGCGAAGGACAAAAACGGATTCAGGCCAACGCCCATCCCTTTCAACTGGGCAAATTCGTGTTCATGCACAACGGCAACCTGCCCAAGCGCGCGGTTACGCGCCTGGAGAAGAAAATCAAACGGTTGCACGCGCAATACGGCATTCCACTGCCCCAAGGAAGCACGGACAGTGAACGGGTTTTCTTATATATGATGGGTAAATTGCGCGAACAAGCCGGCACGCTGAACGTCGCGAGGATTTCCACGCGAAAATTGGAAAAGGTCTTCAAACAAACCATTCACGAGTTGAAGAAATGGACTCCGGCTCAAGAGCAATCTGTGATCGCGGGAAACCAGGGACAGGATAGCGATACCCCCCAAACAGCGCCATTTGGAATGAATTTTGTGTTGAGCGACGGACAACGAATGTTGGCCAGTTGCTATAAACGCCAATTGCACCTGGGTTTACGAAAAGACGAAGACGGCCAGGTTAAAGATTTGCTGCTGGCGACAAAAAAAGTCCAGGACACGCAGGCCAATCAAGCAGATTTACACGACCCGATAGAATGGCAAGAACTGCAAAATGCACACATGCTTTCGGCAAATCGCCTAAAAAGAGACCTCTCATTCAAAATTCATCCTTTGACAAGAAGAGACCCGTTCTCCCTGTTGAAGCAATGGCTACAATAATTGGGGCTGTCATGATTTTGACGCTTTGAATTGTTTCCGGGATAATTCGCTCAGGTATGATCCTGCCGAGTAAAATGTCATTTTGAGAGAGGGCTAATACAATGCAAGTTTCGCTGCACGGGTTGAAGTTTGGCTGGGGAGGCCAACAACCATTGCCCAAGCCCGAAGCGTTTGTATTGCCAGCGTCAACCAGGATGACCAACAGCTTTGCCAAACAAGTGCTTGCGAGGCTGGAACGGCACGACGATCAAGATCCGGGCTTTGTGGTGGTGACAGATCTACCCTCCAAGCGCACCCTGTTTTCCGAACGTTTAAATAACCTACTGTACCGAACCGCCTCAACGTTTGATCACTGGTATCGCAAAGTAGATTACAAATTACGACCCGAGCGTTATATCGAGTTGATGGGTGGCGGGCTTCCCAGCCCGTTGCTGGATCGACTGTATCAGCGTAATTCTAATGAAGTCGAGGGCTCTGCATTCCGCAAACTCCTGAACCGCGTGGCCCGGCAACAGGGCTTGCACAAGCTAAAACAGTTGCCACAAAGGGAAAAAGAACAAACCGGAGCAGAAAAAGTCTTGACCATTACCGAAGTGACCCACTGGCCGGAGCTGCTTCCCATGCAAAGCCTACAGAAAGGCACATTCGCCGAAACGCTTGGCTTCCGTTTCAGCCCACTCTTTCCAAAAGACGGCGATGGCTATCTGCATATTGCCGATGTCGGGCAGTTTTGCAAAGACAAGGGCCTTGAGGAAGCCGATCTCTATCAGGAAGAAACCTTCCAGGGAATTCCGATGGGCAAGCGCATGCGCAAAGACTACCAACAGGAAATTCTCGAAAGATATACAATAACCCTCAAACCGGAACTTGCACATGGAAAAGAAATCGGCATTCTGCTGAACACCAACAACAGCGGATTGTACTATCGTTTTTCCGAATCCAGCGCCAAGGAGTTTCGACGCACAGGCAAACGGCCCTTTGACTTCTTCTCCGTCAGCAACCATGTGTTACAACAGCAAGAGCTAAGCCCACAAGCCCTGGAGCACTGGCGAAAATCCGGAAAGCTGATTGAGCTGCCTACTGACAAACCTTAAGACGCAGCCATTACTTCGCGCTGATTTGTCCGTGTTTCCCGAACATTAATCTTCCGTTCGGCCAGCGCCTTCATAAATTTGTCGGTTGGCACCGCGGTTTCCAAAGCCAACACGCCACACTCGGCAATCGTGCCATCACCCATCATCTGCGCGACAATGGCCACGGGGAACGCCGTGGTACGCATCATGGCGGTAAAGCCCGTCGCGCTGTCAAACGTGTCAACCAGTTCGTAGTGCACGCAAGCAGGCTGATTATTTTTTCGACCTTCCACCGTCACAATCACCAGCACCACATCCTGGCGATCGCCGCTATCCAAGCTGGAGGTCGCCACGGCGGCAAACACATCGCGCGGAACGATGCTTTGTCCATTGAGCGTAATGGGCGCTTCATCCAGCAAGCCCAGGTCAGCCATCACTTTAATGTGCGCGCAATGCCCCGGATACCGGATGGTTTTGTAATCCATATTCCTGATTTTGCCTTCGTACGTCCAGGGCAGCGTGGAAAGTCCACCCAAGGTGTGGAAGGCTTCCAACTCGGTCGCCGCCTGCACGGTGCCCACCGGCGTCTCGACGGTCAGGCTTTCCACTTCGGTCAGCGTATCGACGTAAGTGATTTTGCCGTTGCGCAACACCACCGACTGGCCCATGTACTCGTTGATCAGCCCATGAATGGAGAAGAACAACCGGTAGTTCAATGGCGGCTTGGGATCTTGCGGCAGACCGCCGACGCGGATTTGAACAGTCTCAACGCTATCCAGTTGCTGGATGCCATGCGCGGCGATGATATTCGCCATACCCGGCGCCAGGCCGCAATCCGGCAAAATCGTCACCCCTTGGGCCTTGGCTTCGTCATGCAGTTTGCGCTGCTCAAACACCAGATCGGTGTTGCCACCCATATCCACCATGTGCGTTTTGGCTTCGATGGCGGCTTTGGTGACTTTAAGATTGAGGAAGTATGGCACCGCGCTAATCACCACATCATACGGCGTTAAAAAATCAACCAGCGCCGCATGGTTGGTGACATCCAGACTATGCGCGGACAGCTCGGCTTGCGAATTTTTCTGATGGGGCTTCATCTGCTGAACCAGCTTTTCGGCTCGGCTCTGCTCGGTATCAGCCACCGCCACATCGGTCACCGCAGCGTTCCGCAACACATCATATACACAGGCGCTTCCCTGCAAGCCTGCCCCCAGCACTGCAATTTTCATTTATAAAATATGCTCCAATCCGTATACCAACCCGTTGAGTTCCAGCACTTTTCTAATGGCCAGCACCACGCCCGGCATAAACGACGCCCGATCCATGCTGTCATGCCGGATGGTCAGAATTTGCCCCGGCGCACCCATGATGACTTCCTGATGCGCAATATAACCCGGCAAACACACACTGTGAATGTGAATTTCCGCCGGGCCTGTCGCACCCCGCGCACCGCTGATGGTTTCTTTTTCCGGCGCATTGGTGGGGCCGAATTTTACCTGGCTCTGGCGCATCAGTTCGGCGGTTTTAATGGCCGTGCCGCTGGGCGCATCCGCTTTTTTGTTGTGATGCAACTCGATGATTTCGGCATGATCAAAATACCTGGCCGCTTCTTGCGCAAATTTCATCATCAGCACCGCGCCAATCGCAAAGTTGGGAACGACCATGCCCCCCAGTTTCTTGGCTTTCAGGGCGGCGTCGATTTTTTCCAACTGCTCGGATGACAAACCGGTGGTGCCAACCACAGGGCGCACACCGGCATCGATAATACTCATGACGTTACGAAACACAACATCCGGGTGGGTAAAGTCTATGCAGACATCCGGCTTTTCGCGATTCAACAGTTCAGCCAAATCACGATCCAGGCGCTTGCCTTGTTCGCTGGTCACATCAAAGACATCGTTGACGGTTTCATTCAGGCTGTGCGAATCCACAACGCCCGCCAAATCCAGCTCCGGATCGCTGATGACGGTCTTGACCACTTCGCGGCCCATTTTGCCCAAACCACCGCAAACGGCCACGCGAATCAGCTTTGAGCCTGCCTGACCTACCCCTGTCTTGGATTGCGTTGCTGCCATATCATTCCAACTCCGCTTGTACTTCTGTGCCTGATGTGAAGGTTGTATCAAGAACGGAGCCGGGCCGCAACCGCCTCGAGCGGCAAAAAACGCTATCCGGTCGGTCCGGGTTTGCTATCTGGCTTCGACTTCAGAATGTGTTCCGCATTGGCCTTGGTGTGGAACGTCACCTGCTCCTCCCAGCGTAAATCCACCGACTCAAGCGCCGGGCGCAATTCCTGAATCTTCGGGACCAAAGGGGTCAAGCGGCCCAGGCGTTCATC
>CAZXUP010000237.1:0-4649 GCA_964643815.1 uncultured Vampirovibrionales bacterium | reverse complement strand
TACTGAGCCTGGCCATCGCCGTTGTGATGATTCGTTTTGAAAACCTGTCCATTGGTTTTTCGGTCGGCGTCATTCTCATCACCCTGTACTGGTTGGCCAACATCGCGGCGTTTATCTATTTCGGCTACTGGCTGGATGCCCTCATGCCCACTCTGCTCTTAAGCTTTGCCTTGCTGGCCGCCCTGCTATACCGCTATTACGTGCATGACCGGGAAAAACACCAGTTGACCAATGTATTCTCCAAGTACGTATCGCCGCAAATCATGAGCGAGATTGTGAAGAACCCCGAGCATGTGCTGGATCACCTGAAAGGCGACAAACGCGAACTCACGGTCATGTTTTCGGACTTGCAAGGGTTTACGCAACAGTTTGAACACGCCGACCCGGAAGAGATGGTCAGCCAGCTCAATGAATATTTTGATGTCATGACCGAAATCATCCTGAACCACGGCGGCACCTACGATAAATACATGGGCGACTCGATCATGGCCTTCTTCGGCGCGCCCACCGCCGTCCCGGATCATGCCGAGATGGCCTGCCGGGCGGCCATTGAAATGCAACGGGCGATGAAATACCTGAACGACGGATGGGTTCGGGAGGGACGTCAAACCATGGCCCATGGCATCGGTATCAGCACGGGTGAAATGTTTGTGGGCAACTTCGGCTCGCGAAACATCAAGAACTTTACGGTGATGGGCAGCAACGTCAACCTGGGTTCCCGTCTGGAGGCCTTCACCCGTGTCGCCCGCTGGCCGGTCATCATCAGCGCGCGCACCTGGGAGCTGTCTAAAACCCGCATTAAAGTGCGCGATTTAGGAAAAATCCAGGTGAAAGGCTTTACTGAGCCCGTTCAGGTATACGGACTGGAAAGCATGGTAGACAAGGCCGCCAGCGGAAACTGGAGCTTTGCGGAGCAGTCGAACCCGACCGGCACATCTTAAAAGCCGCTTCTCTCACCCTAAACGCTTATATCAATTCCAGGCTTTGTTCGGTCCAACTCTGTTTTTGCAGGTAGTCGTCCAGATGTTCCAAAAAGGCGACCTGCGCTTCCGTCGCCAAGGCAAACTGAATTTCAAGCATCGAGAAATAATCGGGGTGCCCGTTTTTCAGCAACACCAGCTTGCGGATATTCACCTGATGGCTTTTGAACAGCAAAACACAAGCGCGAGCCCAGGCGGGATCAATCTGCCCGTAGCCTTTCAGAATATAGACCGTGCTGCTTGTCATTCACAAGCCCTTGGCTACTCGGCAATCTGAAGCTTTTCGGTAAATCCGATTTCCTGGAGCAATTCGTACGAACGCAGACCAATCTTGCTCTTGGGTTGCGATTTCACGATCTCCGTCAGTTCTTTCACGGCCTTGGGGTAATCTTTCTCAAAAACATACACCTTGGCCATTTCCAGCATGGAGCGATCGCGCAGTTGGGCAAATTGCAAGGCCAACTCTTTCTCAAGCTCGGCCTGGGCGCGAGCGGATGGCAACTGGTTGAGGGTTTTGTACAAACCGATATGCGCTTCGGTCAGATCAACCAGCCATTGGCGTAGTTGGGTCAAGCCGGGCTTGGCTTCGTTGTAGCGCTTGGCATCCAGCAGCACGATATACTTTTTCAAACGGTTTTCCGCATCCGTCAGACCCAACGGGTTGGCGGGGTCATCCAGCCTGGGGTGGTTAATCACCGGCGGATTCTGGTTGTCCATCTGGGGTGTTTCAATTTTGGCGTTCGTCAGCGGAGGCTGGGTCAGCATGGGCGGACGCCTGAGCGGACCGGCTTCGGCATCTTCTCTCGAAGTGGCTGCTGGGGCCTTGACGGCCGGTTTTTTCTTGTCGGCCTTCTCGCTATCGTTCTTGGCATCCTTGGGATCAGCAGGGGCAGCCGTATCGCCCGCTTCTGCCACTTTTTCGTCTTGTTTTTTGTTGTTCTTGCTCAAGAACTTCATCACGGCATTGCTGACGCCATTCGGGCGCATTTCTTTCTCGCGCGGAGACGGTGGCCCCACCTGCGCCAAGGCAACGGAACACACCGTTGAAACACTGACGGAAACAGCCAGAAGGCCAAAGACAACCATTTTTCTCAAAGAATAGGGAAGGGCCATTTCAATACTCCCAATGTTGATTTCTATCCGGTGAATGCCGATAATACGTGGCGTTTAGCGCTTTACTGCGCTATCCGCACCCAAGACAAGCGTATAATCCTCGCCCACGCTGCACGCGTTGTTTTCAAATGTAGTTCCCACAGGCGCAAAGATCAAGCGGACATTTGCCAGCCGTGGATCAATCGCCCGCAGGCTATCGGTTTTTTGGTCCGTCACCCGGCTGGTATGCTCAACAATCTGTGTGCCCGTGCGTCTCTGGCTATTCTTGCACACCACCTCAAACCCCTTGGCCTCAAGGCTTTTCACGACGGCGGGAATCTCGTCGCCCAGCGCCGGATCGTAAAAGATGCCGACTTTCATGGGGCTGCCCGGTTCCGGCTGGTTCTGGCCAAACCCAGGCCCCGAGTTGTCCAGAATCAAACGATCCAGCACCACCTGGGCCGCTTCCGAATCAATCACCCAGTAGCTGACGCGGACACCACCGGCATGTCCGGGCAATGTCGCCGTCCGAACGGCATTCAGGTTGACATCTTTGCTGAAGAAGGCCAGCGTCGCCAAATCACCGGGCGACAGATCCGTTTCGACATAACTGCCGGCCAGCCCCACCAATTGCGGAATCCGCAACAAAATCGCCGGATCGCGCATTTTTTTGGTGAGCGCCATAATAAACTGCTGCTGGCGGCGGATACGGCCGATATCACCCAGGTGATCGTGCCGGAAACGCAGGAAGGCTTCGGCTTGCTTGCCGTTTAGATGCTGCTTTCCGGGTTTGAAATCAATGTAGAGCTTGGCCGTGTGATCGGTGTAGTGCATGGCCTTTTCAACGTACAGGTCCACACCGCCGATGGCGTCAACCAGTTCACGGACGCCCCGGAAGTTAATGACCATGAAGTTATCAATCGGGATGCCGAACGACTCCTGAACGGTTTGCACCGCCAAATCAGCGCCGCCGATGGCATGCGCGGCATTAATCTTGTCAATGCCCCGGTTACCGGAAATATAGACTTTGCTATCCCGCGGAATGGAGACAACCGCCACGCGTTTTTTGGAGGCATCGATCCGCACCAGCATCATGGTATCAGTCCGGGTGCCCTCAAAGGTGTTTTCATCTTTCGCCCGCAGGCTGTTATTGGGCGCGTCCACGCCCATCACCAAAATCACCTTCTGTCCGGGCGATCCCCAGAGGGGAGGGGGGGACGGGAATATCGAAGATCCTGTATGCTGCCCTCTTTGAAAGTGAATGCCCGCAAAAATCAGCAAAGCGCACAGAACACCCGCCAACATGACACTACCGAGGAGCGAAAACGGCATGCGTTTTTTGGGGACCGGCTTGCGGACCATCTGGGGCAACGGCGGTTTTGCGGATGACACGGGCATACCTTATGCACTCATTTTTAGAACGGACACTGTTGGCTATGGGGACCTCATTGACTGAGGTGAAAATTGACTACCATTATGGCTCAGGGAAAACGGTTTTGTAAATTGCGTCGTATCCTATTGCCTTACGATTGTAATCCCTGTTGAGGCTACGGACAAGCGCTATTGAGGATTAAAACAGGGCGCAGGGCGGAATTGCCTGGCGACATTGCCTGCTCTCTGAAAAAGCCTCTACTGGGTGGGTTTCCATACATATTTGCCGGTCTTGTCGATATAGCCGAGCTTGCCGCCGGTTTCGACAGCGGCCAGGCCGTTTTTAAAGGGATAAGCCCATTCGTACTGGGCATTCACCACAAACTCACCCTGTCTGTTCACATAGCCCCACCTACTGCCCGCTTTCACGGACGCAAGGCCATCGGAGAAGGCAAACACGGTATTGAACCGGGGCTTGATCACCCAGTGCCCTTGTTTGTCTATAAAGCCATAGTATTTGCCTTTACGGACAGCGGCCAAGCCTTCCGAAAAACTGTCCGCATCGTCAAACTCGGGGTGAATGGCATACTCTCCCATAAAACCCGGCTCCGTCACCGTCGCGGAATCAAACTCCTCAGCAGTCTCATGCCGGGGCTGCGGGCTAAAATAACCCCAAAGCCCCTCCTTATTGGCAACCGGCGCAAGCCCTTCCTTATAGGCCCTGCCTTCAACGAAATCCCCAGTCGCAACCATTTGTCCACTTTTGTTCATGTAGCCCACTTTATCCGGCAGTTTGACAAAAGCCAGACCCTCTGAAAAATCACTAGCGTATGGCAGCGGATCTCTCAGGATATCGGAACCGCTCACGTCCAGAAAATTCCAGCGTCCATTGTTGCGAACCCGAGCCAGTCCATCGCGGAAACCAAAAGCCGCATCAAAAGTTTTTTTGAACGCGTTTTTACCTCGGGCGTTGAGGTAAATCCAACGCCCTCCTGTTGATACCGGCGCAAAGCTTTCCGAAAATGCATCAACCCGATCATACTCCGGCTCAGCCACTTGCAGCCCCGCCCGATTAATAATCCCCCACTTGCCATCAATATTGACCGCTGCCAAACCATCTGAGAACTTGCCCACAGGCGTCCGTTTATTGTTGAACAGGCCCGCCGCCTCGGCACCTCGGAAGCGGAGATTCTGCGCATTTATCCA
>CAZXUP010000236.1:0-4744 GCA_964643815.1 uncultured Vampirovibrionales bacterium | reverse complement strand
CTGCCGCAATGCCTAAAATCACCCGCGCAAACACTTTCCAATCCACCGGCAACACGCTGCGCAACCCCGGAATGGTTCGCGCAGGGAGTTTATGAGACAAGACACCGGCAGTAACTAAACCAGCGGCTGTCCATAATGGCCGAAGGCAAAACGGTGAGGGAAATGGGTTCTCTGCCTTGCGGGATGATTGCGGCGCAAGTTTGGTCTGTACCGTCCGTGCCCCGTGCCTGCCCTGGCAAAAAGCCAAGCCATAGACACTATTGGGCCTGTGATGCAACAAGCCCGGCTGCCTCAACGCATAATGTATCGGCACGAAGGATGCGGCAGTCACAAGCACCTACTCCGGTTTTTTGGCTTCCGGTGTTTTCTGGTCGGCAATCTCTACAGTATCTTTCTTCGGCCCGTTGTTGGGTCCTTTCGATTGAGCCAATCCTTGTTTCAGAAGAATCCCTGCGCCGCTTACGCCTCCAACAGCACTCAATGCACCCAGAGAAGGCAGAAGAATCTCATGAATCCAACATCCAAACCGGACAGGCGCTGCTGGTTTTACACTCGAAGACACCACATTCATCATACTCATTAAACCTCTCTGTTCTGTTTTCTTTCGAGTTACTGATGAGAAGCATAAGACAAACCTGAGCCGGACAAAAGCCATCCCCCTGGAGGGGATAGCTTTACAAAGCGCCAAGCAGGGTAACATCAGTCCCGCCAAGCTATTGTTTCTTACACTAATTTGCGTAGGTATTATTGGTTTGAAGTTCAGCACCACCTAAGCCTTGCTATAATCTCAACAGGAGGCATGGGCAGTGGAAGAAGCTACAGAAAAATATTTTAAACTGGCTTCTTATCGGGCTTGGAGCATTTTCGTTGGATTGCTCTATGGCTTTGGAGCGCTTGCACTATACAACATGCTTTGGTTAGGCATGCCGAAGTATATGGCACTTCCGATATTTAACCTGATTGTTAGCATCATCCTCTTATATATCGTCTTTTATAGTGCTTCCGTCCCTTACAAAGCCATTGCCTGCATGGTACAAAAAGAGGGAATCCGAGTCCCTCTGGAAGCCCAGTTGCCTTCACGCTTTAACAAAGGCGACCTCCTGCTTTTGTTCTTTCTTCCACTGGAATTATTTCCCAGAGTACACCGGTTGATTGCCTGGGGCTTAATCAAAGACGTTTCTTTAAAAGAAACCTTGTTTGGTCAGCAACTAAAGATTGAAGCCTGTTTGAGTGAGGACGAACCGGAGCTAACAAAAACCTACTCTGTTCCTTGGCCTCTTGATAAACCCTCTGAATTCAAAACAGCCATTTTAAAATGGACGCCACCGGATAATCCTCTGTACCAGTTTGCCGCTAGCCTCCATCACCATTAAAAAAGCCCTCTGGCAAATACCAGAGGGCTTTTGGCTGGGGCGAAAGGATTCGAACCTCTGAATGCCTGGACCAAAACCAGGTGCCTTACCGCTTGGCGACGCCCCAATACGACAGACATGCTCTTGCAGAGCCTTCCTATTTTAACGAGGGGGGAGGCCCAAAATCAAGAGCCTTTTCGCAAGAAGCGCGTCATATCGCCAAATGCTTGATACAGCGGACGATTTCAGCCGTGGCGTCGGGATGCCCCAAGCCCAAGGCTGTTTTTTTCATCGTGTCACGTTTTGCCAAATCGTCAACCAGCGGGCGCAACACCTGCAACAAACGCTCCGCCGTACACGCGGCATCCTCAATCATCAGGGAAGCGCCCGAGCGGACGGAGGCCATCGCGTTCTTGCGCTGGTGATCAGCCGCCGCATACGGATACGGCACCAGAATCGTCGGGATGCCGCAGACATACATCTCAGACAGACTCAGCGACCCTGCCCGGCACACCGCGACATCAGCCAGCGCCAGCAAGGCGGCCATTTGCGATGAAAAGGGCTGCACCCGGTAATTCGGATGATTTCTGAACGCCGGGTCCAGTTTGCCCAGCGTTTCGGCATAAAGTGTTTTACCGGTGAGATGCACCACCGCCAGGGCCAGTTCATTCACAAGCACCGGCAAAGCGCCGATAATCGCCTCGTTGATGCGGCGCGCACCCTGCGAACCACCCGTCACCAACAGCACCGGTTGTTCTGGCGCCCATGACAACTCCAGTTGCGCCAATGCCTCGGCCTTGCTGATGTGTCCGATGCCGCCGCGAATGGGGTTGCCTGTTACCACCACTTGCTGATTTGGCTTCCGCTTCAACGTTTCGGCGCCTTCGGCGAAACTGGTGGTAATCATCGCCGCATCCCGCCCCATCAACTGGTTGACCAAGCCCGGATGCGCATCCGGCTCATGCACCACATACGGAATCTTCAGGCTTTTGGCCGCCATCAGCACCGGCGCGCTCACATAACCACCCGTTCCAAACACCACATCGGGCTTGAGCCGTATCAGTTTTTGCCGGGCATGCTCTCTCGCTTCGCGAAGCTTGAACGCCCATTGCAACAGCTTGAACGGCAACAGCACATTTTTCTCGCGTGGCATCCCATAAAATTCGATCCCTTCAAAGGCAATGCCCGCCTGCGGAACAATCTCGCTTTCCAGGCCGCCCGCTTTACCGATATACGTGACCGCCTCCACACCCGGATCGGCCTGCATCATCTCCGCCACTGCCAGCGCCGGGTAGATGTGCCCCCCCGTTCCGCCGCCCGTCACCACCAATCGCATGGGATGCTAAGCGGCCTCCGCAGGTTTACGGTAGCGGGAAATATTCAGCAGGATGCCAATCATCCCCAGCGTCACAATCATGGAAGTACCACCGTAACTAATCAGCGGCAAGGTCACACCCGTCACCGGCATCAAGCCAATCGTCACGCAGATGTTAATCGCCGCCTGCAAAATAATCGCAAGCGTCAGGCCAAAGGCCAGCATCCGGCCAAACGGACTGGCGGCGCGTTCTGCAATGCGAAACCCGCGCGCGGCCAGCAAGCCAAATAAGCCCACCACAATCATCGCGCCAATAAAGCCCCACTCTTCGCAAATCACCGAAAAGATAAAGTCGGTATGCTGAAACGGCAGATACGCCAGTTTTTGGATGGAATTACCCAAGCCCACGCCAAACAGACCACCGGCAGCCACCGCATAATACGACTGAATCAGGTTGTAGCCTTCCTGTAGAGACTTATTCCACGGATCCAGCCAGCCATCAATCCGGGCCTTCTGATATGGGGTCTCCATCACTTTCTTACTGACGACAAACATAATTCCAAGCAAGCTCGGCACTAGAATTCTCAACGGAAAGCTCGACACGAATAGTATAATAATCGTCGCAATTCCTAGAATCATAGCAACACTCAAATTAGGCTGCTGATAAATAAGCGCAATCATTGCGCCAATCAGTATTAGATTGATCACAAACACGCCACTAAGCAAATTCTTATGGCTCGTTGCTTGCGCCATCAGCACCACCGCCGCCACTTTGGCGACATCGGACGGCTGGAACTGAAAGCCAAACAACAGCGGAATCCAGCGTTCACTCCCGTTGGCCGTCTTGCCAACAAACATCGTCAACAGCAACAGTCCAATAGACATCACCGCCAACGGGCGGGCCAGTTGTTTCCAGCGCTCAAAATGCATGCGTGAGCAAAACAGCAAGGCCCCAAAACCCATCAGTGCAAACAAGCTTTGCTTCAACAAAAACATCAGGCTATTGCCCGACTCATAATCCGCCATGGCCGCCGTCGCCGTAAACACCGACATCAATCCCACCACCACCAGCGCCAGCGTGGTGTAAATCAATGTGCTATCAAATCGTCCACCCAGCAGCCGAGGCATGCCATCGCCAAACTGAAGCCGTTCACCACGCCCGCCACTGACATCCGGGTTGGACAGCCTGCTGGAAGATTTCAAGGCGGTATCCATCGGCTACGACCTCAACGGATTTTCGTGTTGGGCTTTCAACGCCTGCACCGACGCCTTGAAGGCCTTGCCGCGCTCTTCAAAATTCTTGAACATATCGAAGCTGGCGCACGCAGGCGAAAACAGCACCGGTTCTCCGGCGCTAAGATGATACGCCTTGGCAATGGCCTGATCCAGATCCTCGGCAAACTCAACGGCATGATAACCACCCGTCTCAAACGCCTGGGCAAAACGCTCCCGCGCATTGCCAATCAGAATCACCGATTTTGCATTGGCCTGAACCGCCGTGACAAAATCATCCAACGGGGTCATCTTGTCGTAACCACCCGCAATCAAGATCACCTTGTTGCTTTTAAATGCCCGCAACGCCGAGATGGCCGCATCGGTGTTGGTCGCCTTGGAATCGTTGTAAAACACCACCTTGCGCGGACCAATCGCATCCACGCGCTCCAGACGATGCTCCAAACCTTCGAACTGCAAACAAGCTTTGATAATCGCATCCATGTCGATGCCCAATAGATACGTTGCCGCGACGCTGGCCAGCACGTTTTCGTAATTGTGATCACCAATCAGGTGCAACGATTCGACGGAGAACAAGCGCATCGGTGCTTCGTTTTCCATTTCCAACACCACATACTGGCTGTCATCCAGATACGCCTTGTTGGCGCAGTTTTCAACCAAACGCCGATCGCGCGAGAACCACAACACCTTGCCTTCGGTGCGAGAGGCAATCTTCTGACTCACCGGATCATCGGCCAGCACCACCGACCACTCGGGCGACTGTTTTCCGCTGAAGAGCTTCAGCTTGGCCTCTTGATACGCCTCAATCGAGCCATGCCAATCGATGTGATCGGGTTTGAAATTG
>CAZXUP010000235.1:0-4746 GCA_964643815.1 uncultured Vampirovibrionales bacterium | reverse complement strand
TGCCCTTATAAAGCAGGCTGGTATCTTGCGAGGAGGCAAATTGATAGGTGCCGCCGTTATACGAAATATACTGAGGCTGACTGCCCATGCCGAAATTGACATTGGTGGCGCCCTGGGACAACACATAGGGATTGCCTAACGAACCCAACACAGCCGGGTTTGACGCCACACTAAGGCTACTGGCAGTGGTAACAGCGCTTAAGCCTGCGGTACCAGTTAAAGCAGGCTGTTGTATCAAACCCAGATTCAGTTGTGCACTCATTGCTTGTCCCTCTATTTATATCAATCTGCTCTCTATGTCCGATAAATCGGATGCTTATCCGGAATAAAATTTAAATCTTAAGTATATAAAAACGAGATTTAGAATCAGATTGACCCCGCATATCCATTCCGTTACAAAACTTCAAAGCCTTCCGTCAAAACAACGGAAGGCTTTCTATTTTTAAGGCTTGAAATGCCCTCTACTGGGCGTTCAGGGTATATTTTGAAACCAGCCAGGCACGCGCCTCATCGGCTGTCTGAACCTCACCCAACTGCTGGGCCTCCTGCACCGCTTCTAGCATCTCTTTCAGATGTGGCCCCGGCCCCACGTTCAAAAGCTGCATGACCTCTCGACCGTTTAACAAGCGCGGCACTTTCAGCACTACTTGTTCGGCCTCATAGTTCTCCAGCAGCCAGATATGGGCGTGTGTGGCCGCTTCCAGCTCGCCCGGCTGCAGCCAGGGGCCGGTGGCGCTATGGCGATCCGCCAGGGCCAGCAACACCACATCGGGCGTTTCGTCTCCCATCCGCCGATAAAAGCGCAGCACCGACTTTCTCGGCGAATCCGGCCCAAACTGGCACGGGTACAAATGCCACCGAATCAGCTTTTTCAGGTAATCCCGCACATCATTACTCACTTTCAGACGCGCCAGCAACGGGCCAGCCATCTGCTCGCCCAGCTCTTCATGCCCGTAAAAGGTCAGGCGCTTGCCATGCACCGGATCTTCCTTCTCGCCCATCGTATCCGGCTTGCCGATATCGTGCAGCAGACAAGCCAGTTTGACCAAGCCAAAGCGGGTGACTGCCGGGGTAAAAGACTGCCGGAGCCAGCCCTGGGTTTTAACCGGCAACTCGTCCATCAAGCGTTCCGCCTGCTTCACCAGCTCCATCGTATGCTCAAACAGGCCCAGATGATGAAACCCGCTGCCCGGAATTTTTCGCATCGCGCTCAAATCGGGCAGAATAACTTCCAGCAGTCCGCAATCAGCCATGGCCTGCAAATACGGGAAGCAACGCTCAACACTCAAAAAACGAAAGAACTCATACTGGATGCGCTCCCCCGCCGAATCCCAAATTTTTTCGCCATGCCGCCGCACAACTTCCAGCGTCGCCGGATCAATCTCATTGGCTTGAATGCCCGCCGCAAAGCGAAACACGCGCAGCATCCGCAGCGGGTCATCTAAAAGGTTTTCCGCACTCACCATGCGCACACATTTTTTCTGTAAATCGTCTTGCCCATGAAACGGATCCAGCAATTCGCCCGACCGTAAATCGATCGCCAGGGCGTTGATAGTGAGATCGCGGCGCGCCAGATCGGCCTGCATGTTGTTCTCCAGCGCATCCGAAAAATCAACGGTCAACCCATCGTCAAACACCACGCGATGAATACCAAAGTCCCAATCGAGCGGCACCAAATGCCCATGATTGTGATCGGCCAGCGCTTTGGCCAGATGCTGGGCCTTGCAGTCAATCAGCATGAAATCCAAATCGTTTGGCAACACACCATTCAGCCAAAAATCGCGCACCGCGCCGCCCACCAGATACGCCTGTCCGTCAGCCTGTTCGGCCAGCGCTTTCACCTGAACAATCATGGGATGCCGAAGCAACGATTCAACCTGAAGTAACATCTTTCAATTCCGTCAATGCATCGTTTCGTAAATAAGGGCGCTAATCGCCGCCGTCGCCGCCGTTTCGCTCCGAAGGATTCTATCACCAAACACCGTCGATACAAACCCCGCCTGCTGAAACGCAGCTATTTCCGCATCCGACCAGCCGCCCTCGGGACCGATGGCAAACACCACGGTTTGCTCTGGTTTGATTTGCGGCAGCAATTGCTTCAGCGGCAATCGCTCATCACCGCGCTCACTCAACAAAATCCGAACCGTACCTGATTGCGGCTGCACGCAAAATGCTTTGACGGTCAGCGGCTTTGCAACATCAGGGATAAACAACCCTTCCGACTGCTCGGCAGCTGAGCGCACAATGGCCTGCCAGCGCCCGGTTTTGCGATCCGAATCCGACACGCGCACCACCGAATGATCACCCATCAACGGCTGAATCGTGCGCACGCCCAGCTCGGTCGATTTCTGCAATATCCAATCCCAGCGCTGCTCTTTCACTAGTGCCACCGCGAGCATAATAGTTGGCAATGGTTTTGATGGCGCTGGCATTACAGCCTCAACTGAAAACACCACAGACGCTTTTTGAATCTCGCGAATCACCGCCGCATAGGCAAGCTCGCGCCGGTCATCCACCAGCACGACACGTTCGTTAATGCGCGCGCGCACCACGTTTCGCAAGTGATGCACCGTCGTTTCATCGCACGTCTCAACGTCTGCCGGAAACGATTCAAAACGTTCGGGCAGTTCCACAAAAAAGCGTTTAACCGCGATATACGCCGCCGATGGCAAACCAGTCTCCTTGCTGTTGTTTTTGAATGTCGGCAAATCCGGCATCGCGCATCGCAGTTTCAATCTGACCAACCGATTTTTCAATCAGGCCGCTGGCAATCAAACGCCCGCCCGGATTGAGCCGCAGCAACATCTCGTCAAACAATTCCAATATCACCGGCGCAATAATATTGGCCAATATCATGTCATATTTCGTACGACACAAATCGGCGAGCGGCGTGTCCGTAAAATCCACAGCCACATCATTGAGCTGCGCGTTTTGGGTCGCGGTCAGCACCGCCAACGGATCGTTATCAATCCCGCGAATGTCTTTGCAGCCGAGCTTTGCCGCGTAAATAGCCAAAATACCGGACCCGGTGCCGACATCCAATAGATTGATGTTTGAAAAATCAACATCCTGGGCAAGCGTATCCAATGCTTTCAGCATCAGTTGCGTGGTTTCGTGCGTGCCGGTGCCAAAGGCGCATTCAGGATCGAGCTTGATGACAATCTCATCGACTGACGCTGGCGTGTAGCTTTCGGCTTCCCACGTCGGGCAAATCGTCAGGCGTTCGGTAATGCGCGTGGGATGCCAGTATTGCTTCCAGCTTTCGGCCCAGTCTTTTTCTTCCACCCAACGGGTTTGGATAATATCCGTCACTTTCATCAAGCGCGGATTTTCCACCATCAACACTTTAAACAAATCCTCGCCCAGCGGGTTGCGCGTCAACACCGTCACCGCCGTCAGATCGGCCAAACGGGTTTCGGCATCGTTTCCATCCGCGCGATATTCTTCGCTCACGCTTTCCACACCATCCACCGTCCACAACAGTTCCTGCAAGTAACTGGCCAATACGGGCGGGCACTGGATTTTAATTTCAAGCCTTGCGTTGCTGGCAATCGTCCCAGAGCTGCTATCAGGCACGTCAAGCCATCCTTTCCAAGCGTTCAAATCGACGCTTCTTTGTGCTAGAGTACATCAGTTCCGGCGTCTCCCACAAGCACGCCGAAGTCTTCATGTCCCCAACGTTATAACCAGTTTTATTCAAAATTCAGTCAGAAGGACCCGCCACCATGCCGAAACCCGCAACCAACCTTGGAAAAATTCCGCCTTACCTGTTTGCCGAAATTGACCGGAAAATTGCGGAGGCCAAGGCGCGCGGCGTGGACATCATCAGCCTGGGCGTAGGCGACCCCGATCTGCCGACACCGGCCCCGATTGTCAAAGCCATGCAGGCAGCCGTCGCCGACCCTGCTACACATAACTATCCGCCGTACCACGGCACGCAGGAATTTAGAGATGCCGCGGCCAACTGGATGAAAACCCGCTTTGGCGTGACCGTCGATGCCAACAAGGAAACGCTGTCTCTGATTGGTTCTAAAGAAGGCCTGGCGCACCTGATTTTGGCGTATGTCGATCCGGGCGATGTGGTGCTATGCCCTTCTCCCGGCTACCCGGTTTACAGCAACTGGACCCTACTGGTCGGCGGCGAACCTGTCACGGTGCCGTTGTTGGCCGAAAACAAATTCTTGCCGGATGTGAGCAAAATCCCGGCAGATGTCGCCAAGCGCGCAAAAATTTTCTTTTTGAACTACCCTAACAACCCCATCGGCGCGATTATTGACGAAGCCAAAATCAAAGAGGTGGTCGAATTCTGCCGCCAGCACGATATTTTGCTGTGCCACGACAACGCCTATAGCGAGATGACCTTTGACGGCTACCGCGCACCCAGCTTTTTGAGCGTGCCGGGCGCCAAAGACGTGTGCATCGAGATGTTCTCGCTCTCCAAGATGTACAACATGACCGGATGGCGGGTTGGCTTTGCGGTGGGCAACGAAGCCGCCGTGCAAACGCTGGGTAAAGTCAAAAACAACACCGACAGCGGCGTCTTCAAGGCCATCCAGCATGCCTCCGCCGTAGGTTTGTCGATGTCGGATGAGTTGACCAAAGACCTCAACCAGATTTACGCGCGCCGTCGCGATATTTTTGTGGAAGGCCTGAACCGCATGGGTTGGGACGTTCCACGCAACGAAGCGACATTCTACCTGTGGATTCCGGTACCCACCGGCATGAAGAGCGTGGAGTTCGTCGGCC
>CAZXUP010000234.1:0-4811 GCA_964643815.1 uncultured Vampirovibrionales bacterium | reverse complement strand
GAACCGCTGGAAAGAGGCTACGGAACGACTCTGGGCAATGGATTGCGCCGGATCTTGCTCTCCAGCCTGAAAGGTTGCGCTATCACCTCCGTTCGCATTGAAGGCGTCACACACGAGTTCACCACCATTCCCGGTGTGGTGGAAGACGTGCTGGATGTCATGCTTAACCTCAAAGGCGTGGTGCTGAAGAGCGACAGCGACGAACCGCAATACATCCGCCTGGATGCCGACAAGGTTGGCCCCGTGTTGGCTGGCGACCTGGAAGTACCGGCTGGCGTGAAAGTCGTCAACCCGGATTGGCACATCTGCACCCTGAGTGAGGGCGGCAGCCTGCATGCGGTGATGACCTCGGAAGTCGGCAAAGGCTACGTGCCCGCTGATACCGACACCAACAACAAGGCTGTTGATACGCTGACGCTGGATGCAGTGTTCATGCCCATCCGCCGCGTGGCCTACACGGTGGAAGACACCCGTGTTGGACAACGCACCGACTACGACAAACTGTTGCTTGAAATCTGGTCCAACGGCAGCATGGATGTCAGTTCGGCCCTCAGCCAAGCCGCCAACATGCTGATCGAGCACCTGGTGCCCATCGCTTCGTTGTCCGGTATCCCGACCCTGGTTACCCAGGCGCATGCGGAAACCGAACCCAGAGGCGGCGACGAAATCCAGACTCCCAATATCACCGTTGAGGATCTGGAACTCTCCGTCCGGGCGTTCAACTGCCTGAAACGGGCCAACATCAACAGCATCGCGGAACTCTTAACCAAATCCGAAAACGACCTGCTGAACATCAAAAACTTCGGCAAGAAATCGTCGGATGAGGTGATTGAGCGCCTGCAAGCCTTCGGCCTCAATCTGCGGCCAGACCCGGAAGGAACCATCCTGCCGGTTGACCTCGAAGTATAAAAGACTGAAACCAAAAGGAAACGGATTATGAGACATCGCTGCAAAGACGCCAAACTCGGAAAACCGGCCGACCAACGTAGAGCCCTGTTGCGCAGCTTGGCTACCAGCCTGTTCACCCATGACGAAATCATGACCACGCTGGTACGTGCCAAAGCGCTGAAAAAAGAGGCCGATCACATTGTGAGCCTGGCGAAACGCGGCGATGTCCATGCCATTCGCCAAGTCCGCAAATATATTTTCCACTCGCGTACCGGTGAAGTGTTTACCGACGAGAAGAACCGCGAAGTGCCGGAAACCGTGCTGCGCCGTATTTTCGCTACCGTCGGTCCTCGCTTCAAAGAACGTCAGGGTGGTTACACACGCGTCATCCAAGCGCCCCCGCGCCGTGGTGACGCCGCGCCGATGGCCTTGGTTCAGTTAGTAGATTAGGGCCGGGTGTGGGGTAGGAACAGACCCCACATACAAAGAAGTCAAAGAAGATACGGAATGTTAGACACCGCAATCCACTCAAATAACAATCCTCCGGAAGAGACCATTCGCGTGGCTCTTCTGGTTGAGTATTGTGGTAAAGACTTCCGGGGCAGCCAGTTTCAACCGGCACAGCCCACCGTGCAGCACGTGATGCAGGAAGCGCTTTCCAGGCTCAACCTGAAAACGTCCGCCGTCAGCTTTGCCGGACGCACGGATACCGGTGTGAATGCCCAGGGGCAAGTCGCGCATTTTGACGTTGCTTTAAGCGCGCTCGATAACATCCCCCATCTGCCCGCCGCATTAAACGCAGTTCTCCCGGACACGGTCGCTGTTCGGGATGCGCGCATCAACACCGGCCTGCACTTCAACAGCCGCCGTGACGCGGATTGCAAATGGTATCGCTATACCATCCATAACGCGCCCACCCGTTCGGTCTGGGCCAGCCGGGCCGCCAGCATGCATCACCGTCTGCCGCTGGATGCGAAGCGTATGAATCAAGCTGCCAAGCTGCTAATCGGCACACATGATTTTCAGAGCTTCAAAGACTCGGACAACGAAATGACCAACAATACTTGCCACGTTCGGTACGCTCACATCGCAAGAAACGATGATTTCATCACATTCGACATTGTCGCCGACCGTTTTCTGTATAAAATGGTCAGGAACCTCGCCGGACAGCTAATGACCATTGGTCATGCGGAAAACCCGCTGCCGTCGGAGTCTATTCTGGATGTCATGCACGAGCGGAACCGCACCAAAGCGGCCTTTACCGCCCGTCCTGAAGGCTTGGCCCTGATGGCCATCCAATACAAGTCCCCGTTCAACTTCTTTGAAAAGGACGCTCACGTCCGCCAACTGCAACAGATACTCAAACAAACCGAAATGGAGTCCCTGCAAAATGAAAACCTATTCCGCAAAGCCTCTTGAGCTTGAGCGCACATGGTGGGTGATTGACGCCGAAGGCCAAACGCTTGGCCGCCTGGCAGCCACCATCTCCACCTTGCTGCGTGGCAAGCACAAGCCGCAATTCACCCCGCATATCGATACCGGCGATTTCGTCGTGGTCGTCAATGCCGACAAAATCCGCGTCACCGGCAAGAAACTGACCGGCGGCCGCGACAAGGGCGCCAAGCTCTATCGCCGTCACAGCCATTATCCGGGCGGTTTGCGCACGGTTACCCTGGCAGAAATGCTGGAGCGTCGTCCGCACAAGGTATTGGAAATCGCTGTTCAGGGCATGTTGCCCAAAACCTCGTTGGGTCGCGAACAGTTCACCAAAATGAATGTTTACGCAGGCGCCGAACATCCGCACGCCGCGCAAAAACCCGTACCGTATCAATTAGCGAAAGAGGGTGCTTAATTATGGCTGCTAATCCTACTCCGAATGCCCCCACTCCCCCAGGCACCAAGCACCCAAAAGTCGGTACTCGTGGCACTGGCCGTCGCAAGGAAGCCGTCGTCCGGGTTCGTCTGATTCCCGGCAACGGAACCGTTCTGATCAACGGTAAATCCATGGAGGTTTACCTGGGTCACCGCAAGTCGTTGCACTTGCCGCTCAAACAAGCCTTGGCCGCTGCTGGCGTCGAAGGTCGCTATAACGTGTTGGTGAATGCCAACGGTGGCGGCATCGTCGGTCAAGCGCAAGCCATCCGTTTGGGTGTTGCTCGTGCGTTGTCGGCCATCAACCCGGATTACGAAGCCGCCATGCGCAAAGAGGGCTTTATGACCCGCGACGCACGCGCCAAAGAGAGCAAGAAGTACGGCCGCAAGAAAGCCCGCAAACGCTTCCAGTTCTCCAAACGTTAATTCAAACTTTATTTTGCAGAACTCCAAAAAAGCCTCTCCCACCGAGAGGCTTTTTAATGCTGCTTTGTCATTCCTGTTTACTTGTCATTCCCGCGCAGGCGGGAATCCAGGAAAAATGAGCCAAGAAGCCGGTAAATGAATGCTTTTAGAACTGATTGTCGGTAGTGTGTTAGCAAGTCCTATCTAGAGCCAGCTTGCTGGCCTGGATTCCCGCCTGCGCGGGAATGACAAAGAGTGCTTGTAAACGGTTCGTAACAAAACTGAATCGCTCCAGAGGCAAATTGTCATTATTTCGCTTCTTTTCTTTAAAAAGGCAGAAAATAACTAAGGCCGCTGCATTGAGGCAATCATGGCCATGGTGTCGTCTTCCATGCGTTCGGCCAGTTGCTTGGTAAAGCCCTTCTTATCGGCCTCATAGGCCGGAAACTGCTCTTTCAGGTTTAACGTATCTCCCACCTTCACCACCGCCACACGCGGATGTGTGAGTTTGGCCTTGCCGTACACTTCGCGCTCCAGGCGTTGGATCATCTCGATAAAGCGCTCGGGCGTCGGGTTATCGCGCAGATAACTTTCATCGTAGGTTAAAAAGTAAACCACCCGGTCCAAATCCTTGTAGAACTCGCTCAGCGCCAGACGAAAATGCTCGACCATGCGCTTTTCATAGTCGGTCAAATCCTCCGGGTCATCATAGGTATGAATCAGACGATCCATTGTGTTGCGAACCTCCCGCAAGCGCGTCAGCGTGGTCGCCTCCGGGTCGGGCTTGAGATCGAGAAACAACTCCATTTTTTTGAGCATGCGGTTCTTGATCGCCTCCACCCGCTCATTGAGCGTCGTGCCGGGGAGGGGCACCATCTGGTGCATGACCTCTTGCACCGAAAGCACCTTTTCGCCAATTGCCCGAACCCGTTCGTAAGTCGTTGCTTCCGGGACAGGCGTCAAATTCGTCGCTTTCTCCAAGCCTCGCAGCGAACGCTCAATAGCCGATTGGGCGCCAGGCGCATAAAAATACTTGATCGCCACCGGCGCCATGTAGATTTCCGGGTAATTCGCCGATGGCGTAGTTGCCTCAGAATCCACCTTTCGGCGTCTGCCCCCGCCAGCCTCTCTGGCTAAGGCTTCTTGCGCCCAAAAGGCCAATTGGATCACCCCTGCCTCAAAGGGAATCAACACATCGTTTCCACGCGAAATTTCCCCTTCGATAAAAATCACCAGCCGATTCTTGCCTTCCATCAAAATCTTCTTGGACGTCAGAAACGACTCGCGATCAGCGGCGCCTCGAATCACCGAATACGCCCCCACACGGCGCAACAGCCAGCCTCGAAAGCCACCTTCCCAATCGAAAACCTCGCGGGCCGCCACAAAGTTAAACACCTCATTCAGCCGCTTGGAAATATCAAACAAAATCAGTGGTTCTTCGCCGGTGGGATGGTTGGGCAGCAGCAACATACGCTTGCCTTTGTAGCGGCGCAGTTTTTCCAGGTCGGCATCCGCAATCCGCACATCCATGCCACCGTACAGGGTGTGCATCAAAAACGGCACCAACACCCGCATGATACCAACGACCAGCGGGTTAATTTTGGGCGCTAAAAATGCGTGATTCGCCAACCCCTCCCCCTGAATTT
>CAZXUP010000233.1:0-4818 GCA_964643815.1 uncultured Vampirovibrionales bacterium | reverse complement strand
ACTCTTAAGACAGTTGCTCCCGGCCAAAAGACCGGAGAAGCGGCATCTGTTGTGGTCGATGCCAACCACCTTGTACGGGGTTCTTACGTCCCGACCATTACCTGTGGGTAATAGCCCCTACAGAATAATGGAAAGTGCGGACGATAACAAACGGGTTTTTCTTCGGTTTTACTGTTGCTTCATTGTCATTCCCGCTATCAAACTTGGCCGGGGTTTGTTTTTCCATTGTCATTCCCGCGAAAGCGGGAATCCATTGTTAGTTGGTTGAGGAGTTTTGAATCCCGTCTCTGTGGATTCGTTCAATAGCCGCAATCGACAAAATGGATTCCCGCTTTCGCGGGAATGACAACAGGTTTTCAACTAGAGCCAACAGTTGGCCGCGGGAATGACAGGAGGAGGCTACTAACCTCTATCTAAAGTCAGCTTGCTGGTGAATGACAAAAGTTCCCTTGACTTAAGCCAGCCAGTTGGCTGCCAGCTTACCGGCGATGCTTTTTGCGTGCTGCTGTGCTTTTGCTGCTGCCTTTTGCTGGATGACTTCCGTTTCCGGTGCTGCCGCCATCTTCGTTTAGCAAATACTGCAAAATGGTTTTGACGGAAACGCCGGTCGCTTTTTCGTCGGCGGTCATATCAGCCCCGGCAATATCCAGGTGCGCCATCGGCGTGCCTTCCGGCGCGCCCGTCATGACAAAGGCTGCCGCGCTTTGCGCGCCCCGGTGCTTGCGCTGCGAGGTGTTGATGATATCCGCGCCATCCAGCTTGCTTTTGATGTTGTCGTAATCATCCTCATTCACATCCAGCGTCTGGATGGGCTCGCCCAGGCTTTTCCCGGCTGTTTCGATCCGTCCACGCAGGGCGTCGTTGTTGCCCATCAGCGCAATGTAGCAACCCACCGCCTGCGATGCCGAACCGGTAAGCGTGGCGATGGTGATGATTTCATCCGGCTTGGCGTCAGCGGCTTTTGATACGGCGTCAATCAACGTCAAGCGGCCTTCGGCGTCCGTATGGCGAATTTCCACTTTTTTGCCGCAGGTGGTATCCACGATGGAATCGGGGATCATGGCGTCGCTGTCAATCTTGTTGGGTGTGGCGGCCAGATACGCATGCACCTCGATGTTTTTGGGTTGCAGTTCGGCCAGTGCCTGCATGGTGGCCAGCGCCACCGCGCCGCCGGTCATATCGCCCTTCATCGTCACCATGTAATCGCCCGGTTTCACCTGGTAGCCACCGGTGTCAAAAATAACGCTTTTGCCGACAATCGCAATGCACTTTTTGGCTTTGGTTTTGGGTGCGTAATGCAACGAGATGAACTTGGGCGGATCGGTGGCGACAGACCCTTTGGCAACCGTGTAGAAGCAGGGCATGTTTTTCTCAATCCAGCTTGTGCTGTTTTGAACTTTCACCGTAATCGCCGGGTTCTTGCCGATGATTTTGGCGGCATCTACCAGCGTGTTGGTGGTTTTAAGATTAGACGGATGGTTGACCAGATCTTTCACCAGGCTGCGTGCTTTGGCCAATGCGTCGCCTTGTTTTAGCGCGGTTTTCAGTTTTGCGTTGACGGCGTCTTTGCTCAGCAACGTCACTTTTTTCAGGTTCGGGCAGGCGTCTTTGGCTTCGAGGGATTTGTACGTGGCCTGATAGGCGGCGTCTACGGCCAACGATACGGTGGCGTCAGCAGGCAGGCTTTTTGTGTTGTCCGGCAGCAAAACAGCGATGTGATGTATGTCCTTTAAGCCCAGCGTTGCACCGATGGCTTTTTGAATGTTGGCTTCCCAGTGTTTGGGCTGGATTTTTTCGGCTTCGCCCAGGCCCAGAAAAATCAGGCGTTTTGCTTTCAATTTGTTGGCAGCCGATTTGCGAACGGTCAACAGTTTCCCTTTGCCGCCGTCAAATTTCTCTTCCATGGCAATGGCGTTGATTTCATCGTGCAGCGCCTTGTCCAGTTTGACGGGCCAGAGAATGCTCTCGGTGGGGTTCGCTTCTTTTTTGGATTGTTTTGCCTTGCCGTTGTTATTGTCCGGCTTTTTGAAAACCGGAATGATCAATACATCGGCTTGCGTGCTCAGGGCTTGTTCGGCTGAAAGCGTGAATTGCGTTTTGGCGGACCCCATGGGTGGTACTCTCCTCAATCCTTTGTTTGTGAATGACCTGACTAACCGGTACGTTTGTATTCTATTGTAGCGGATGCGGCGTCGAATGTTCTCAGACCGTTTATAAAGCCCGCACCAGTTCGGCGCGCAGAGGCGCCACGACATCCGGTGAGATGCTTTCTTCCAGCCATAGCTCAAGGGAGGCAATGCCCTGGTGAATCAGCATGTCCAGGCCGGAAATGGTTTGCAGGCCCAATGCCTTTGCGTCTTTTAACAGTTTCGTTTCCAATGGCCGGTAAATCAAATCGTACACAAACGCATCGACAGGCAGGGTTTTTAACTGGTTGGGCGTCAGCAAGCTCTGATCGTGCTCCGGCCACATGCCGATGGGTGTTGTGTTGATGACGCCGTTGAAAGAGGTGAGATCGGGCAGTGAAAACAACGAAACGATGCGGGTTTTGGTGTTGGATTTATAAAATGCCCGGATGAGATCGGCCTGCCAGCTCATCGAAACCGCCTTTTGCGCATCACGCAGGGCAAAGGTAATGCTGGCGGTGTTGAGTTGGATCAATGCATGCATCACGGCGCGCGCCGAACCTCCTGCGCCCAGGATCAGGATGTGACTTTTGGGAAGTTGCTGTTTGACTGCTTCCGGCAGGCTGCGGATGAACCCGATGATGTCCGTGTTGTAGCCGATTTTTCGGGTGCCGGAATCTTCAAACACAATGGTATTCACGGCGCCTGCCAGCTCGGCTTCCGGGTTGATCTGATCCAGCAGCGGGATAACGGTCACTTTATGTGGAATGGTGACGTTCAATCCGCGAATGTTTTGTTCAGCGAGTTTATTCAGTTCTACGGCCAGGTGTTCGGGCTGGATTTCGTACTGATGATACTCGCCGTTGTGTTGGGTGACTTGCAATAAATGAGCATGCAACAACGGAGACAGGCTGTGCTGAATGGGATAACCCATAATGCCCAGCTTGAGGAAAGTATCCATCCCAGATCTCGCAGTCTAAATTATACGGCGGCTTTTGTGCCGGAAATGGCTTTGAGGGCCTGCGCCAGATCGGCTTTGAGATCCGCCACATCTTCGATGCCGACCGACAGGCGCAGCAGGTTGTCGGTAATGCCGATTTCATGACGCACTTTCGGATCGACCGACAGATGGGTCATCAAGGCCGGATGCTCAATCAGAGATTCCACGCCGCCCAGGCTTTCGGCCAGCGTAAACACTTTCACGCCGGTCAGCAGCTTGCGGGCTTCCGCTTCGCCGCCGCGCACGCGGATGGAGATCATGCCGCCGCCGGATCGCATCTGCTTTTGCGCTAGTGCATATTGTGGATGGGATGGTAAACCCGGATAAATGACGGTTTCAACGGCCTCATGGCTTTCCAGAAATTGGGCTAGCTCCAACGCGTTTTTGCAATGGGCGTCCATCCGAACACCCAGCGTTTTCAAGCCACGCAACGTCAGCCACGAATTAAACGGATCGGGGTTGGCGCCAATCGTGTTGCGATGAAAACGAATCGCGTCGTTAAACGCATCGTCTTTCAAAATCAACGTGCCACCCACCACATCGCTGTGTCCGCCAATGTACTTGGTGGTGCTGTGCAGAATAATATCCACACCCAACGCAATGGGGTTTTGCAGGTAGGGGCTGGCGAAGGTATTATCCACGCATGTGGGGATATTGCGTTTTTTGGCGATGGTGACAATGGCGGCGATATCCACCAGTTTCAGCAGCGGGTTGGTGGGGGTTTCCATGTAAATCAGCTTGGTATTGGGTTTGATGGCGTTCTCAACGGTTTGCGGATTGGTCATATCCACAAAGTCGAGTTCGATGCCGTATTTCGACAGCACCTTGGTGGTGTAGCGAAATGTCCCACCGTACACATCATGGCTCAGCAACAGATGATCGCCGGGTTTAAACAGCGCGTTGCACAGCGTTACTAACGCGCCCACGCCACTGGCAAAACAATAGCCGTGCTTGCCGCCTTCCAAATCCGCCAGCACGCCTGCCAGCGTATCCACCGTGGGGTTGCCGCAGCGGGTGTAGTCCCAGCCTTTATGCACTCCGGCGTCTTCTTGCGCAAAGGTGGAGGTCTGGTAGATAGGTGTAATCACGGCGCCGGTGACCGGGTCTGGCGCCTGGTGACTATGGATGGCAAGGGTCTTGAATTGCATGGCAAACACTCCTCGGATGGTGAACCTTCGGTTTAGCTTACTGCAAGGGATGCTGACAGACAATGCGAATTACGAAAGAAAGCCCTGCTCACGCATCCAATCGTCGTTGAAGATTTTTGAGATGTAATTCTTGCCGTTGTCATGAATCATGATCACAACGGTTTTGCCTTTTACTTCTGGCCGAGCCAGGAATTGACGTGCTCCGGCAATGACGGTGCCCGACGAGCCGCCGCCCAAAATGCCCTCTTCTTTGGCGAGGCGGCGTGCTTCTGTGAAAGAATCCTTGTCGCCGACGGTGATCATTTCATCCACAATGGCGGGTTCAAACACCTTGGGCCAGAAGTCATACCCGATGCCTTCCACGTGGTATTGCCCCGCCGGGCCGCCGGAAAAAATCGAGCCAACCGGATCGATGCCAATAATTTTAATGTTGGGTTTTTTCTCTTTCAAAAACCTGGCCGTGCCGGTAATGGTGCCGCCGGTGCCCATGCCGCAGATGAAATAATCCAGCTTGCCGCCGGTCTGCTCCCAAATTTCCGGGCCG
>CAZXUP010000232.1:0-4829 GCA_964643815.1 uncultured Vampirovibrionales bacterium | reverse complement strand
GCAGCCGGGACTGATCATCCGCACAGGCCATGGTCTCGCAATCGCGCTCGATAAAATCGAAAATCACACGCAACGCTTCGTCCATATCCTGGCTCATCGGAAAAATCTGGTGTCCGCTTCTGGTGAGCGTCGTCGTCTTTATCCGGTGGGGTTTTCCGATCCGTTCCGCCAGCTTCTGCATTTCCGGGTACGGGATGGTCAAATCATAAATAGAATGCGCGAGACTGACCGGAACATCGATGTTATGCACCTGCTCCTGCATCAGCGAGAAAATGACGCGGCTTTGTTGCAACAGCTTAGGGACATTCCACGGTTTGAAATCCGGACGGACAAACTTCGCGCGAGTTTGGGGCGAGGAATAATAAAGCCCCCGCATTAAATGCGACACCGGCAGGCGGCCCAGGCCATGCAGATAGTTGTAGAAATAGGCATGCTCGTACGGCGTGGAAAATACCACCGTACCCTTCAGCCTGGGCGGCTGAACGGCGGCTGTCAGCAAGGTGCAGATGCCTCCCAGCGAATGCCCCACCATGTACACATCGTCCACTTCTTTTGAGAATTGCTCGTATTCCGCCGCGCAATGATCCAGAATCTCCAGCGCCGACACCTCATGAATCCGCCGCTGGGGCGCATCGCCATGACCCGGCAAGGCAACCAGGCGCGTTTGGTACCCCTGCGCGCGCAAAGCGGCATCCACCGGTGACAGCTCGTGCGGAGAGCCACTGATCCCATGAATCAAGAGAATGCCTTTGTCTTGCATCGCTTCCTAACTGACTTGCCACTCATAGTTGAATAAGGGGACGGTCCGGCTGTCCCTCATGTTCCCCAAATTCAAAACCATCAAACTTCTAGCCCGAAGCAGGCTGACCACCCGGATTGGGAGAACCGCCCCCCGGCGAATTACCACCCTTGCCAGGGCGACGACGACCACCACGACGGTTTCGGTTACCACCACCGCCATTGCCACCGCTTCCAGACGAACCGCCCGCCCCCTGGGAAAATCCACCGCTGCGGTACCGCTGATGCCGTCCACCGCCAGTGCGCGGGGGAGGCCCGTCTTCAAATGCCAGTTCGGAATCCGGATGCTTTTCCAGCGCCATTTTCACCCGCCGTTGCAACAACTCCAAGGCGCGTTGCTCGTGCGGGGTAAACAGCGTAATGGCGATACCTGTTTCTCCTTTGCGGGCCGTGCGGCCAATCCGGTGGATATAAGACTCGGGATCGCCCGGTGGCTCGTAGTTGATGATATGCGTCAGGTTATCCACATCAATGCCACGCGCCATGATATCGGTCGCCACCAGCAATTTCAGCTTGCCGGAGCGGAACTCGTCCATCACCTGATCCCGGTCGCTTTGCTGCATGGCCCCATGCAGGCAATCAATCGGAAAATAATCGCGCAGTTTGCGGGTGACGCTGACCACATCACGCTTGGTCTGGCAAAAGAGAATGCCGTAGAGATTTTCATTGTCTTTAAAGATGCGGCGCAACAGCCGATGCTTCTCCTCGGCCTGAATCACATAGTAGAACTGCTGAATGCTTTCGGACGAGGTGGTTTGCGGCTGAATGCGCACCTCTTCGGGATGGTACATGTATTGATCCGCAATTTTGCGGATTTCCGGCGAAACCGTCGCCGAAAACAGCCAGGTTTCGCGCCCACCGGGCAGATGCTTGAAAATATCCTCGATATCAGGCCGAAAGCCCATATCCAGCATCTCATCGGCTTCATCCAAAATCACCATGCGGGTTTTCGTCAGGTTTAAACTCAGTTGCCGGATGTGATCCAGCACCCGCCCCGGTGTTCCAACAATAATCTGCGCGTTTTTCTCTCTCAGAGCTTCTTTCTGGACAAAGACATTTTCTCCGCCATAGATCGGCATGGTTTTGATGCCTTTGACCGCACCGATGCGGTTCAATTCTTCCGCAATCTGCTGCGCCAGCTCTCGTGTCGGGCCTAAAATCAGGGCATCCACGATGCCACTGCCCGGCTGCAACCGGCTAATCAGCGGAATCCCGAAGGCCGCTGTCTTTCCGGTGCCGGTCGGGGCCTGACCGAGAAAGTCCTGTCCGGTAAGCAGCTTGGGAATCGCCATCTCCTGGATGGGTGTCATGGACTTGTAGCCCATTTGCTCCAAGGCTTGCAGAACGGCAGGATCGAGGGGGTGGTTGCTGAATGAGGTCATATCACTCCTATTGTACGGCGATTGGGCGCCACTAGCAAATGAATCCTGCGCTAGCGAAAATTATCCTGCCGCATTTGTTCGTTAAAATAATCGCGCACCGTGCCCAAGGGCTTCCAATCCGCAGCCACTTTATGGGGGGCCAGAGACTTTTTAGCCTGTGTCACGGCAGCTTGCGCAGGCTGTGCGCTTGGCTGCGTTTGCGAATCTTCTGCAGTACTTTTCTTTTCTGTCACGATGTCTGTCATGGGTCAGACTGGCTCCTGTTCCGTGTGTTCGGATTTTCCGTCAGTGAGAGGCTGCTCTTTTTTTTGAATTACTTCGGGTTGTTCTTCTTTGGGTTGTTCTTCTTCGGGCAGTTCAATCTCTTTGATCGGTTCGCGATAAATGGCGTGCAAGGCTTCTTTCGCCTTGAAGCCCAGTCCTGCAGGAAGCTCCGCAATCCGGCTGATCTGGCGCAAAACATCCGCTGTTCGGCGCAACTGACGGACGATATCGCCTTCGCCAATATTGGTGCTTCCAATCAAACGGTTCCAGTCACAACCCTGCGCCCAGGCCTCCACCAAACCGGACGCCACCGGATTCAAAATTAACGGCACAGTGACATGATGCTTCTGCTGCACCCGATCCACCCGCCTGAACAACAGGTCAATCTGGCGCAACACCTGATCAACCTGCGGCGAAAGCTGAAAGCGCACATACAAATTTTCGCGGTTGCTGTCGTTGATGATGGCCGACAACGTTGCCGCCAGTTGCGCGGGTGAGAGCTGATCCAGCACGCCTTCGGTTCGCAACAATTCGGCCATCGCATATTCGTTTTCCGTTCGAAGCTGCGCGGTCAACATCCCTCGCGAAGTCGGTTTATCGCCTTCATCCAGGTATTCGGTTTCGCGCAACAGGTTATAAATATTCATAAACTGACGCCAATAGGTATCCTGCGCATCGGTCAGCATGCGGTTAATCGTCTTGAGTTTGCGCTGCTCATGCTGAATCTGATCTTCGATGCGCACATGTTTTTTGAACACGTTGCAAGTACGACACGGCGAGGTATCGACCGTGGCGCGCAGGCTATTGAGCTTGCCCTGCTCATGATCCAGTTGACGCGTCACATCCGCAGAAGGTCCGTGCTGCTTGATTTGCTTGTGCAAAATGCGCACAAACCGCGCGGTTTCATGCACCATCTCTTTGGAGCGCAAATAGCCATGAAACTCTTTATCCGTCACCTCCGCCGGACATTGGAACATCAACGCCTGCTGGAGTTCGTCTTCATGATGTGTCTTCGATTCCTCTAGCGGACGCAAGCGCCGCGCGGCGGTAAATTGCCCGAAGCTCTGGTTAATCAGAAATTCGGCTTCTTTTAATGTGTGCTTTTGCAGCAAATTCAGCACCATGCCATAGGTCGGCGTAAACTGGCTGTTGAGTGGATCGGGCGGCGCCGACGCCAAGGTTGCGGCCTCTTGCGCACCTTCGTATTGCGAGCTGACGATAATGACATAGCCCACCGAATCCATCCCTCGGCGCCCGGCCCGGCCAGACATTTGCAGGAATTCGCTGGCCGTTAAAATGCGATGGCCATCGTTGGTGCGCTTGGAAATTTTGGTAATCACCGTTGAGCGCGCAGGCATGTTGATGCCAGCGGCCAGGGTTTCGGTGGCAAACACCACCTTAATTAAACCCTGCTGAAACAGCGTTTCCACCAGATGCTTCATGGCGGGCAGCAACCCGGCATGGTGCGCGGCAAAGCCGTTGCGAATAAAGGCCAGTTGCTTGCTGTCTTCCAAAAATGGATTCTGCGCGATATAGTCATCCACTTTCCGGTTCAGCAACGCGCGTTCTTCGTTGCTCAACAGGCGAAGCGACTGCGTGTATTCCAGATGCTTGTCGCAATCTTTTCGGCTAAAGGTAAAAAAGATGGCGGGCAGCATATCTTTTTCATGCATCACCCGAATCAAATCGTTGGGCCTGAAGAACCGATTCTTTTTATCGAAGCGCTGCCCCTTGCGATCATTCTTCAGTTGCCGGTTCATTTTCTTGGGTTGATTCGGAGCAGCCGTTTCAAACAACGGCAGTAACCGATCGCGATCGTAAAACGAAAACCGCAGCGGCACCGGGCGGAAATCGCTCCACACCAGTTTGGTGTCGTGATGCACATGATGAATCCAGTCGGTCAGCTCTTGCGCGTTGGCCACCGTGGCCGACAACGCGATGATCTGCACGCTGTCCGGGCAGTAGATGATGCTCTCTTCCCACACGGTGCCGCGCTCGGCGTCATTCATGTAGTGGCACTCGTCCAGCACCACATAACCCAGATAGCCCAGCAAACCGGCATCTTCGCGGATGCCATACAGCATGTTGCGGAAAATCTCGGTCGTCATCACGATGATGCGCGCATCCCGGTTGATGCTGATATCGCCCGTCAGCAAGCCCACGTTGGCCTCGCCAAACTGGGCCTTGAAATCAAAATACTTCTGGTTGCTCAGCGCTTTGAGCGGGGTAGTGTAAAACAGTTTTTTGCCTTCCGCAATGGCGCGCATGGCGGCATATTCGGCAATGACTGTCTTTCCGCTGCCGGTTGGCGCGCACACCACGGTGCTATGGCCTTCGGCAATGGTGTGGATGGCCTTTCCGCTGGATGACTTCCAGCAGGAGGCC
>CAZXUP010000231.1:0-4856 GCA_964643815.1 uncultured Vampirovibrionales bacterium | reverse complement strand
CACAGGGTTTCAGCGACCCGCTTGCCTTCATCGTAGCAACTGCGGATGCCGATGGGATTCACATGCCCCCAGTAGCTTTCCGTTTGAGGATGCTGTTCGGGATCGCCGTACACCTCAGACGTTGAGGCTTGCAGCAATTTGGCCTTGGTGCGTTTCGCCAAGCCCAGCATGTTGATCGTGCCCATCACGTTGGTTTTAATGGTTTTAACGGGATTGTACTGGTAATGCACCGGAGACGCCGGGCAAGCGAGATTATAGACTTCATCCACTTCCAGCAGCAACGGTTCAATCACATCATGACGAATCACTTCGAGATAGCTGTGGCCCAAGAGGTGCAAAATATTCTCACGACTGCCGGTAAAAAAGTTATCGAGACAGATGACTTCATGCCCCTGGTTCAACAGACGCTCAACCAAATGAGAGCCAATAAAACCGGCGCCGCCGGTTACGAGAATGCGCTTCATACGCTGGCCTGCTCCTTTTGTGGTGCAGCCATTGATGATGCTTCTTCTTGCAGCAACTCATCCACCTGCGGACGGCCAATACAGAAATATTCAAATTCACGACGGCCCATCCGTTCGATTTCATACTGGTTGCGGCCATCAAAAATCACCGGACGTTTCATCAGCTTGGTCATCTTGTCGAAATCGGGGCGGCGGAACTCATTCCATTCTGTCACGAGCAACAACGCATCGACGCCATTCAAGGCATCATACGCATTTTCGCAATAGGTGATTTTCTCACCAAAAATCGCGCGCGCCGTGCCCATCGCCTTGGGATCGAATGCCTGGATTTTCGCGCCATATTTCAACAACGTTTCAATAATCGTGCGGCTCGGCGCTTCACGCAGATCATCGGTTCTGGGCTTGAAGGCCAAACCCCAGACAGCAAAGGTTTTTCCGCTGACATCATCGCCAAAGTAGTCCAACACTTTGCTGATGAAATCGAGCCGCTGTTGATCGTTCTTGGCATCCACCGCTTCCAGAATGTGCATCGAGTGCCCGTTTTCCAGGCCGGTTTTAATCAGCGCCTTCACGTCTTTAGGGAAACAGGAACCGCCATAGCCCAAGCCCGGAAACAGGAATTGCGCGCCAATCCGATTATCGCTGGAGATGCCAACCCGCACCATCGACACATCTGCGCCGACTTTTTCGCACAGGCTGCTCATCTCGTTGATGAATGAAATTTTGGTCGCCAGAAACGCATTGGCGGCGTATTTCGTCATCTCGGCGGATTTGATGTCCATGTTGATGATCGGGTTGCCGGTGCGCAGGAACGGCGAATACAGTTCGCGCATAATATCGAAGGCCCGTTGGTTATCCGCCCCGATGACCACGCGATCGGGCTTGAGGAAATCATCCACCGCCGCGCCTTGTTTCAGGAACTCGGGGTTGGAAACCACCGAAAACTCATGCGCGGTGTTTTCGCCGACAATCGCCCGGATTTTATCGGCGGTTCCGACTGGAACCGTGCTCTTGGTGACAATCACACGATAGCCGTCCATGGCTTTGGCAATTTGCCGGGCCACGTTAAAGACAGCGGTCAAATCCGCAGAACCATCGGCTTTTTCGGGGGTGCCGACCGCAATAATACAGATCAACGCCTGTGCCACCGCCGCATGCAGATCCGTTGTAAACGACAGGCGCCCTTCCTTGGTATTGGCGCGAATCAGCTCTTCCAAGCCGGGTTCATAGATGGGGATCTGGCCTTGTCGGAGGGTTTCGACTTTCGTGGCGTCATTATCGACGCAAATCACATCGTTGCCCATTTCGGCCAAACAGGTTCCGGCCACCAGGCCGACATATCCAGTACCAACCACACAGACTTTCAATTGAGGATCTCCACGGTTAAACTCAAGGTGATTGTATCATCTCTGGTAATAAAGACGCTAAACCGGAAGAATTGATCGGCTTGCTTGTTTCCAGCTTAAGTACCACTCGACAAACCTGGGAATCCCTTCCGGAATCTGGGTTTTCGGGTTGTAACCCAGGAGTTTGCGGGCCTTGGCGATGTCCGCATAGGTCACAGAGACATCGCCCGGCTGCAGGGGTTGGCGATCAATCACCGCCTGCTTGCCCAAGGCGGCTTCAATCAGGCTGATCAGCTCGGAAAGCCGGGTTGTCTGGGATTCGCCCAGATTGAAAATCTCGTAAGGCGTCTGGTCATAAGCAATCGCCCCCAATACACCCTGGATGATATCGTTGATATAGGTATAATCGCGCCGGGTGGAACCATCGCCAAACACGGGGATGGGCTTGTCCTCATCAATCAGTCGAGTGAACTTGTGAATAGCCAAATCCGGACGCTGCCCCGGCCCATACACGGTAAAAAAACGCAAGCCAACCACTTGCAAACCGTACAAATGGCTATAGGTGTGCAGTAAGCTTTCGCCCATGGCCTTGGTAGAGGCATAGGGCGAAATCGGCTTGGAGATATCCTGGTCTTCTCTGAATGGCACTCGTTCCGGGCTATCGCCATACACCGAGCTGGAGGACGCAAAGACAAACTTCTGGATCTCGTACTCCCGGGCCAGTTCCGCCAAATTCAAGGTTCCGGTCACGTTGGTTTCGAGGTACAAGCGCGGCTCTTTGAGCGAAGGCCGAACCCCCGCCCGCGCCGCCAGATGGACAAGCCCGCCGCTTTGCAACGCTTCGCCATGGCGCGCGAAAATCTCCCGCAGGCCCGCCGCATCACGGATATCCTGCCGATAAAGCTGAAAGCGCGGATAGTGGGCCAATGCATGCACGTTGGCCTCTTTAATGGCCGGATCGTAGAAGTCGTTGAACTCATCCACCACAATGACTTCGGCCCCACGCTCCAAAAGCGCCCGGCTAAGGTGCGAACCGATAAACCCGGCCCCGCCGGTAATCAGATAGGTTTTGTCTTCAAAAGCTCCGGCTGGCATTGGCTTCACCCGTTTTCAGCTGGCAAACAACCTTTCTATCATACCGGCAACACGCATTCAAAACAAACAGCCCTGTCGTTGCAACGAACGGCAGAGTTTATCAAGGCTGTCGGTATCAAGCGTACCGGATGCCCTTTTCGGCCAAGCGATCGATGGCCCGCTGAAGCGTCTCTTTGGGTGACACCAGCGAGACCCGGAAGTAACGATCCCCCGCATCACCAAAGGCAATGCCCGGCGTCACCACCACATCGGCCGTATCAATCAGGTGACGAATCCACGTTTTGGAATCCTTGAAAGACGTGGGAATGGACAGCCAGACATACATCGTGGCCTTGGGCTTTTCTACCTGCCAACCCAGGCTACGGAAACCTTCCACTACCACATCGCGGCGCTCCTGATACGTGGAAACGATTTCTGGCAGAAACGTCTCGGCATGCGTCAGCGCATGGATGCAACCATCCTGAATGGAGGATGACAGCCCGTAATCGAGGTTGGTTTTAAGCGAGTACAGCGATTTGATGATTTCCGCGTTGCCCACGGCGAACCCAGCCCGCCAGCCCGCCATGTTAAAGCTTTTGGAGAACGAATGGTACTCGACCGCAATGTCTTTGGCGCCCGGCACATTAAAGATACTGGGCGGCTTGTAGCCGTCATAGCCGATTTCACCGTAGGCCAGGTCGCTCACCAGCACAATGCCATACTTGCGGCAGTAAGCCACCAGCTTTTCGTAAAACGGCAAATCGGCACAGGCCGCGGTGGGGTTGTTGGGGAAATTGACGAAAAACAGCTTGGCCTTCTCGGAAACTTCTTGCGGAATGCTATCGATGTCCGGCAGAAAGTTGTTTTCGGGCGTGAGCGACAGGTGATGCACGTTGCCATCGGCAATCCAGGTGGCCCGGCTATGCACCGGGTAATACGGAGACGGCACGATACTATAGTCTCCGGCGTCGATATAGGCAAACGTCAGGTGGGCCAGGCCTTCTTTGGAGCCAATCAGCGGCTGAACCTCATTCATCGGATTGATATCCACCTGATACCGACGCTTCATCCAGTCCGCCACGGCATCCCGAAATTCCGGCTTGCCCTTGAACAACGGATAGCCGTGGTTGGCCGGGTTGGCTACTGCTTCTTGAATGGCCTTGATGATGGAAGGCGGCGTGGGTCGGTCCGGGTTGCCCATGCCCAAGTCGATCAAATCCGCGCCCCGCTTGCGCGCCGCCTCTTTCAGCTCGTCCAGTTCAGCAAACACATAGGTGGGCAGCTTGGTCAAGCGCCGAGCCGGGGCCTTGAGCAGACTTTTGACACTTTCCGGGGCCGATTTAGACATCGCAAACACTTCCTCCTTCACAACCATGCTCCATTATAGGCAAAAGCCCGATCGATGGGGGTATTGAAAACACACTTCCTTAAACCAGACCCGCTTAATTTTTCTGGAAAATCAACTGCCCCGCCTGGGGATCAATCGTCAGCACGAACTGACGGATGAAGCTAAGCCCCAGCAGACCATGGAAACTGGAGCCGGAACGCACCTGAATGACCGTGGCCTCGACATTATGGGCTTCCAGGCCATTGACGCTAAGCGTGTCAATCATCACCTTGGGCACTTCGATTCGGCCATTGGCCGTTGTAATCCGGATTTTAGGCGCATTGTCCAGATCAAGACCCAGTTGGTGCGCCATCTCTTCGGAAATCGACGTATAGGTTGCACCGGTATCAATGATAAACGTGCCCAATGCGCGGGCCTTCCGGTTGGTCAGCGCGGCATCCACCATCAGGGCATTGCGACTGTTTTTAAGCGGCACGGCGATTTGCGAGGCCGAGCCTCGATAGGTGCTGGAAGCCCACTGGTTTCCGGCGGCGACCATATTGACCGGGTTTCCCGAGCTGGCCGAGGCATCCGAAGACAACATCAGCGCTTTTAAACGAGCTTGCGCATAAGCCACCAGCTTTG
>CAZXUP010000230.1:0-4859 GCA_964643815.1 uncultured Vampirovibrionales bacterium | reverse complement strand
CCCAGCCCAGGCAGCACGCCCGGAAAACCGGTATTGGGCTGGGAGGCTTGGGGGCTAACCCTGCACAGCAAAATTCCCCACAAAACGCCAATGATGGACTGCCTCGGGGTGGTGGCTGGCTGAATACGCTGCTGAGCAAGAAAGTGCTTTTAGGTTTGGCGGCAGGCACCGCTGTGGCGGTGTATCTGTTGAAATCCAAAGATGCCAAGAAGGCGCTGGAGGCTGGAAAAGATGCGGCAGCCACCGTCGGAGAAGCGGTTGGGAAAGAGGTGGATTTTGAACAGTATGCAAATGGTTTGTCCGAGCGTGTGAAGCAATTGAAAGCGGCGGTGGGCAACCCCGAAGAACTCCAACGCTTACGTGAACAAGAGTTGGGAGAAAACGGGAACCTGACAAATTTTATCAAGGCGTACCGAGATGCGATTGGTGATATTGCTGAAAGGCTTGCCGCGCGGGATGAGTTGCAAGCCAACCACGAAGCGCTCTACGACAAGGCTGCCAGCGCGCCGGATCTGATTAAAAATGTGCTTCACCGGGAGATTGAACGTGTTGAGCGTGCATTGAAAGAATTGGCTGAAAGCCACGATGCGCTGTATACAAAAGTATCCGGATTGGAAGATGTGCTGAAGAAATTGAATGAAGGCGTTCAAAAGGCCATGAAGACGTTTCAGGAAACGGTTGCCCAAGAAGAAACGGCTGAGGCAGCCAAAGCAGTAGCTACTGAAGTTACCAAAGAGACGGCGGCGGATGTAGGTAAAAAAGCAGCCGGGAAATAATGGCTTGCGTCAACGCCGGTTTGGACTGAGCTACAATAATGGGGTTGTATCTCGTCAGGACAGGGGGTGGTGTTGTGAGCCAGACAGTCAGCCGGTCGTTGCTAAAGCCGCAGGCGTTGAAGCCGGGCGATACGATTGCCGTGGTGTCTCCCGCCGGGCCCACCGACGCATCAACCAAGGGATCGGTGGATGCGTTCGAGCAAGGCATCGCGTTGTTGGAAGCGGCTGGCTTTCGCGTCAAATTAATGCCGAACGCCAGAAACAAAAAACTGTATCTGGCGGGCGCCGATGCCGAACGTCTGGCCGATCTGCATGCCGCCTTTGCCGATCCGATCATCAACGGAATTTTATGCGCGCGCGGTGGTTACGGTTGCATGCGCCTGCTGCCGAAACTTGATTTTGATTGTGTTCAACAAAATCCAAAAGTGTTTATTGGGTTTAGCGATGTGACATCACTGCTGTTGCCGTTTTATGAGCGCTGCAAGCTGGTGGGTTTTTACGGGCCGATGCTCACATCCAACCTGGTGCACAACGAACCTTACAGCCAGAGCGAGTTATTCAAACTGACAAGCGGGCCAATGAAGCCGCCATATGAGATCCCGAATCGCGATACGTATCATGCATTCCGATCGGGCGTTGCAGAAGCGCCGCTCATCGGTGGCAACCTATCGTTGCTGTCTGCGTTGTGCGGTACGCCGTTTCAACCCAACACACGCGGACATATTTTGTTTATTGAAGACTGGAAAGAAAAATACTACTCGCTCGATCGCCAGTTTCAGCAACTCAAACTGGCCGGGCTACTGGATGGCATTGCCGGTTTGTTGCTGTGCGATTTTTCGGAAATCGAGCGGGAAAGCGATCAGCCCCCGTTGCCCGAGTTTTTAAAAGACTTGCTGTCTTGGCTTGAAATTCCGGTGGGTTACGGGTTTTCAGTGGGCCATGGCGAGCAGACGGCGACGCTGCCAATCGGATGTCAGGCTCGGTTTGATGCCGAAACGGGTACACTGACGCTGTTGGAATCGCCCGTTCGATAAGCCAGTTTAGTTGGAAATGCTTTCGTCCATCATCGGCGGCGGCTCGGTTGCTGGCGCAGCGGATTCAGCTGACTGGAACTGACTGGCCGCCGGTTCTGCATTTTCCAGAGAGGCTTCTTTTTGCTTCTGCTTGCCACGATCCAGATTGAACATCAGCCTGCCGCTGGATTGGACTGGGAGTGGTCCTTGTGTGGTTATCGAAGGCTCGGTGGCGGCGGGCGCCTGCTTGGAGGTTTCGATCACCGGGTCTGCGGCGGGAACGGTTTCGGGTGTTGCAACCGGTTTATTTTCAGCTTCAGCCTGCTGGTTTTTTTGTGCGCGTTTGGCGGCTTTCTCAAGTGCTTTTTTCTGTTTGCGCTCTTCCTTGACAGAAAATTTTGGCGCGGGCTTTTCCTCTGCCGAATTTTGTTCCGGGCCGATGGCGGTTGGTTCTGGTTGAGCGGGTGTGCCGACTGGCATCGGTGGCAACACTTCCGTCGGCTGGCCGGCGGGCGTGGATTCCACAACCACTTCGGTTTCCGGTGTCATGGTGATCATGCTCGCCCTGAATTCAACCGGCTTAATGGTTTCCACCTGCGCCGATTCCAGATCGACAATGGTGAACGTATCCGATCCGGCGGCGGTGATATATGCGCGTTGCTCGGAAGGCACCGTAACCAAATCGGACGGGAAGCTGTCATCTGCCAGAGGCACCGGTTCCAATAGCGTGCGGTTTGGCCAGTCAATCACATCCAGGCGAGCGTCTCCCGCCGACAAGACAAACAGACGGTTTCCGTTGACAGCAAAATCAACCGGCTTGGCGCCGACGTCCAGCGTTTTTATTATGGTGTCGGTGGCTAAATTGATAACGGCCACTTTATGCTGGGTGCGGCTGGCCACCCACAGTTCAGGGTGTTCGCTGTTGAGGACGCGCATGGCGGAGATATCCGACAGCGTTTTTTTCTCTGGCAGTGGCAACTTGATGGTTTTTTCCAGCATGCGCGTTTCGAGGTTGACCAGGTAAACAAGCGGTTTAAAGGCATCCGCCACCACCAGGCGCTTGCCGTCTGGCACGAAGGCCATGGCGCCGCCGTTGCCCGGCAGATCCAGTTTTTCTCCGACAATCAATTCGTCAGTGTTGATAATTGACAGAAACTTGGAATACCGGTTGCTGACCACCACCGCGTTGTTGTCCGGCAACACCATCACGGCGTCCGGGCGTTGGCCGACCGGCACCCGCGTTTTGACGAGATTGGAGCCGGTATCCACCACCACCAGTTCGTTGGTGGACAGGCAGGGTGCAAACAACAGCTTGCCGTTTTGGGACAGCGTGAGCGAGGACGGCACGCAATCCAGCGTAATGTCTCCTTGCTTGCGTCCGCTGATCGGATCGATCATCGCGATTTTTTGCTCAAGCAGGTTGAAAATATACGTTAACCGTGAACGCATCGGTTTTGGGGCGCCAGGATTTTGAGCAACGGGTGTGGATTCCAGTTGTTTTGCAACCGGCACAATTACGGGATTTAGTGTTGGCGTATAGCTGGGATTGTAAGGCAGTGCGCCCAAAATCACTTTCAGCTCCACCGGAATATACAGGTTGCTGGGCAGGACAAAATCCTGGGGTAGCAAGCCTTCTTTGAGTTGAATCGGATATTCGTCCATCTTGGGAAAGGTCAACCGTCCCGATGACGTTTGAATCAGCCGCATCAGAAAGAAATGATTATCGAATTGGATCAGGTCGGGAAACGGTGCGTCTTCGGGGACGGAAACAAGCACCTGCTGCGGATCCGGGTTCAGCGTGGGATCTTGGGGAATGACCGGAACATAGCTCTCTCCGTTGCTGAACAGCACCAGGCCGTCAAACCGAACCCGGACATTGGGATCTTTTTGGCGTACATAGTTCAATACACCAGCGGGCAGTTCGGTGGCCCAGGCAGACAAGGATATTGAGGCGGCAACGGCCAGTCCACACAAAACCGATAAAAGATTCTTTTTCATGCAATCACTTCTTAATCCACATTGCTTAAACTCGTGAGTTTTAATGACGTCAGCCATAAAAAAAGTTTGCCAGAAACAATTGACTCGTTAACCAACCGGTAACACATGACTGGGGATATTGACTTCTCCGGTAAACACATAGGTGGCTGGGCCACTCATCAACACGGGTGATTGCGCGGCGCCCGCCCAGTTGATTTTGAGGGTGCCGCCTGGCAGATCGACATCGATATCCCGGCCCGCATCGGCTTTATCCAGCAGGATGGCGCCCACAGCGGTGGCGCAGGCGCCCGTACCGCAGGCCAGCGTAAACCCGCAGCCGCGTTCCCACACGGTTATTTTCAGATGATTCCGGCTTAAAGTCTCGACAAATTCGACGTTGGTTTTGGCCGGAAAATACGGATGTTTCTCAATGGCCGGTCCAAACACCGCCGGATCGAGTTTATTTGGAAGCTCTTCCTGAAAAATCAGGCAGTGGGGGTTGCCCATGCTGACGGTGGTGACCGGCACCTGTTGCTCCAGGACGGGGATGGGATAACGTTGGGCTGGAGCATCAGCGCTGATGCCGTTTTGGGTGGAAACAAACGGGATTTTGGCGGAGGCCAGAATCGGTGCGCCCATATCCACCGTCACGGATTGATCGGGGTTGATTTTAGGGCGAATGGGACCCGCCGGGGTTTCGACGGTAAATTCATTTTTTGTAACCAGTCCCAGGTCTTTGACGTACAGCGCAAAGCACCGGATGCCGTTGCCGCACATCTCGGCCCAGCTCCCATCGCTGTTGATGTAGACAAAGCGAATGTCATATTTTGTGGGGTCAGTGGGTGGTGCTGGAAAAATCAGGCCGTCGGCGCCGATGCCGAAATGCCGGTCGCACAAAGCGATTGCCAGCTTTTCCAAGGCCGGTTTGTTGTTGTCCGGGTCCAGGCCAAGTTGGGCAACCGTCGCGTCGGACAACATCACAAAATCGTTGCCAAGCCCATGCATTTTGGTAAAGGGGATTTTGGTGAACATGCAGTTTCTCAAGAATTCCGTTATAAAATACTAGCACCATGGCATCCCCAATCAAAGCCCC
>CAZXUP010000229.1:0-4873 GCA_964643815.1 uncultured Vampirovibrionales bacterium | reverse complement strand
GGACGAACAGGCGCATCGGCTTGCTTGCTATCGCCTTGTTCCTCAGGGTGTTCTGCAAGCGTTTCGGTAGTCGTATCGTTTGTTTCCGCTTCAGAAAGCCGGGTGACTTGTTTGGGAATGAGTTGCTGCTGATTCAGTTGAAGCAGTGCTTCGGTTTCGTTGATGGCATCCACAAATCCATGCACCATGCTCTGATCGCTGGTCTGTAATGCCTCATAGCGAAAACGAGCCATCGCGTTTTCTAGCCGATGTTGTCGTAAATGCTGAACAACGGCAGGTAGATCGATAATGCGACAAAGCCGACGACAATCCCGACGACGACCAGCATGATGGGTTCCATCATCGTGGTCAAAATGCCGACCCGGTGGTTGATTTCTTCTTCCAGATAATCGTAGGACGCTTCCAGCATTTTTTCCAAATCGCCCGACTCTTCGCCTGTGGAAATCATCAGCATGACGATGTCAGGGACATGGCCTGTTTTGGACATGGCGGCTGCCAACCGTTGGCCGGTTTGGATTTGGAGGTTGACTTGTCTGAATGAGTCCTTGATTTGCGTGTGGCTCAATGTTTGAGTGGCAAGATACAGGGCGTCGGTAATAGGCAGACCGGCGCCAAAGGCTACAAACAATGTGGAGACAAAGTGCGAACTTTGCGTGTGTTTGATTAAATCACCCAGCACCGGGACTCTTAGTAAAACCTTGTCTGAAAGGGCTTTGCCCCCGGCGCTGGTGAAAAACTTGAACAGGCCGAAAATCGAAAAGCCGATGAGCGGAAATGTAATAAACCAGTAATTGCGAAACGCTCCGCTGATGCCGAGCATGAACTGGGTGATCATTGGCAGCGGCACACCCATCTTTTCGTAAATATCCGCAAAGGTGGGCAGCACCACGATAAACATGATCAGCAGTACCAGGGACAGGATGACGACAACGATAATGGGATACACGGCTGCGGAAACGATTTTCATCTTGAGCTGTTCCGCCTTGATCAAAAGATGGGTCAGACGTGACATCGTCTGATCCAGTTCTCCGCTTCGTTCTCCGGCTTTTGTAACGTTGACGTAGACATCATCAAAGACTTTTTTATGGACGGCTAACGCCTGACTGAGCGAATAGCCTGACATGATATCCTGGCGGACACGGGCGACGATTTTTCGAAACTTGGGATTGGTCGCGTAATTTTCGTAATACATCAATGCTTCTGTGACCGGGATACCCGCCCGGATCATCATGCCGATGTTTCGGGTGAAGGCAATTTTATCTTTGGAGCCGATGCCCATGAAACGCTGTATCAGCTCTTGAAGCGGGTTTCCTTTTCGAGAATGCGCGCTACCGCTGGTGATGGCTGCAATGTGTGTGGGGATCAAATTCTGCTCCCGCAGCATCTCCCGTGCTTCTTTTTCACTCAGCGCATTGATGACGCCATTGATTTTGCTGCGGTCGCTTATTTTTAACGCTTCATACTGAAAAGATGCCATCCGTTATTGTCCTCCCAGGTTCACGCCCAATACGCGGATGACTTCTTCAACGGTGGTGGTGCCTGCCAAAACCTTGGCGCGGCCATTCATGCCCAATGTTCTCATGCCGGCGGCTACTGCCGCATCCTCAATCTCCAAATCCGAATGGCTGTCGTTGATCAATTGACGAATCTCCCGCTCAACCGTCAAAATTTCATAAATGCCGCTACGTCCAGAATAGCCTGAATTCATGCACAACTCGCAACCGGTTCCTTTATACAGAACGACCTTATCCACCCGCTGGGCTTCATCATACGGAAAGATCAATTCTTTCTCCGCATCACTGGCTTCATAGGCGACCTTGCAGTAGGGGCAGATATTGCGAACCAGACGCTGGGCCAATACACCCACCAGGGCGGAGCCAATCATGTTGGAAGCGGCGCCCATCTCAATCATACGGGTAATGGTGGCGGCGGTGGTGTTACTGTGAATTGTGCTGAATACCAGGTGGCCGGTTAATGCGGCGTGTACCGCGGCTTCCAGGGTTTCATAATCCCGAATCTCACCGACCATGATGACGTCCGGATCCTGCCGCAACAGGGCCCGCATGGAGCTTGCAAACGTGTAATCCGCTTTCGGGTTCACCTGCGATTGGTTTAACCCTTCAATCTGCAATTCAACCGGATCTTCAACCGTACAGATGTTGCGGATGTCATCGTTGATGCGTTGCAAAACCGTATACAGCGTGGTGGTTTTACCAGAGCCCGTCGGGCCGCAAACCAGAACGATACCGTAAGGGGACTTGTACAGGTATTCCAGCTTATGCACATCTTCGTCATCAAAGCCCAGTGATTGAAAATCGCTGATGCTTTTGGAAGGCCGCAAGATCCGGATAACGATTTTTTCACGGCTGTCGCTCACCGGCAGCGTATTGACCCTCAGGTTATATTCCGTTCCCTTGTATTTGATGGTAATCCGTCCGTCTTGCGGGCGGCGATGCTCGGCGATGTCCATGCGCGCCATAACCTTAATCCGGGTGACGAAGCTGGACTCCATGTTTTGGGGCACATCCAGAATGGTGCGCAAAATGCCGTCCACCCGGAAACGCACCAGGTATTTTTTTGTCCGAGGCTCGATATGCACGTCGCTGGCGTTGCGTTCAATGGCTTCTTCAATAATCGAGTTGACCAGTTTGACCAACGGGTTGGAGGGATCGATCATCTCCGCTTCCCGCTGCTGGCGCAAATCCATTTCGCCGCTGTCTTCCATACGGATCGACGCGGTCGAGATTTCTTCCATCAGCATGTTGGAAGCGACATCGCCAAGATGTTTGGAGAAGAATTCCTGGAACTCGAGATGAGGCGTTACCGCGACCAGGGGGCGCATGCCGGTGATGAATGTAATCTCATCAATGGCTTCCCGGTTTGCCGGGTTGACCATCGCGACCACCAGGCGTCCGCGTTCCTTGGCAATGGGAAGCACCTGTTTTTCCCGCATGAATTCTTCGGGCAATAAATCCAATAGCGCCTTGTTGGCAGGCATTTTTGAAATGTTGGCGTACTTCACACCAAACTGAACGCCCAGCGCTTTCCCCAATTGTTCTGATGTGATTTTGCCGGAGCGGACCAGGGAAATGCCGATAAACTGGTTGGTCTTCCGAGATTCCAGTAATGCTGCCGAGAGTTCTTCTTCTGTAATCAAGCCAGCTTCAACCAGAATCTCCCCAATCCGTTTCCGGGCGGGACGATTGGCCATTGAGGCCGGATTTGAATTGGCTATTGCTTCCTCTGGGCTCATTGGATCAAATCAACAATATTCCTTACTGACATGGGTTTAACCAGGAGATTGTTTGGGAGCCTGAACTCCAGGCTTTCAGTTCTGGAGTACCTCATCCATTAATTCCAGTGAGGCATCCGGTTCTTTTTTGAAGAACGGCTCTTTCTCTTTTTGTTTTTTGGGTTTTATCTTTTTAGCCTCGGGTAACCGAAGCGCTTCGGTTGTAGCGGCTGCTCGGATTTCGGTTTTGAGGGGTGCAACTTTCTCACCATGGGTGGGCAGCATGCTGTGCTCTCGCTCTGTACTGGGCTGGAGATCCACATCGATTTTGCCGTCCTCACCCGATGAGGGGGTTGTGTTTGAATGCACTGCGGGCATTTCGTTTTCGGGTAAGTTCATCGTGTTGCCAGAAGCACCTTTGAGAAAATTACTTTGGCTGGTGCCGCCGATGAACTTGGGCAACGAAACCGGTTGTATGCCACCCTGGTTGGGGTTGTTATACTTGGCACCATCGGTTTTGTTGTCGAAATAAGAGACCGCGCCTTCCTTTAAGATGTGTGGCGTCACCATCAGCACCAGTTCGGTTCTATCCTTGTTGTTGCCATTGGTCGCATTAAACATGGCCCGCACAATTGGTAGCTTGTCGAGTCCTGGAAATTTTTGTACATCGATGCTGGTCTTCTCTCTTAACAGTCCACCAATCACCAGGGTCTGGCCGTCTTTGACGCGAACACCAGTCAAGGTCAGGCTTCGGGTGGAGATCAGCACGGTGGAGACTCCTCCCGCTGACACTTCCCGAATGGGTTGGGAGACTTCGGGCGAAAGATTCATTTCGACCGAGCCGTCATTGAAAATTCTGGGTGTGACGTTTAGGGTGACACCGGCATCTTGTGTGGTAATTGTGTTGGTAATTGTATTGACGCCGTTTGCAACCGTGGTGGTTTGGGAAACGCTGGGCACCTGATCCGTAATGCTGATGTTGGACGCTGTGTTGTCCATAGCCACAATGGTGGGATTGGCTAGGATTTTACCCCGGATGGTGTTATGGCTTTGTGAAATCGTCAGGTTATTGACGAAGTTTCTGGTAGAGGCAAACCCGGCCTTATCATAGGTAAAGATATTGATACCGGTGCGGTTTCCATCGACATCCAGGCCATTGACTTGCATGCGGGTTTCTTTGCCAAAATCCATTACGCCCCACATTGGCGCAAACGTTTTAAGATCGGAGTTCTGGATTTCTACCAGGGAGAATTCGATGACGACTTGTGGGCGACGGACATCCACCTGCTCGATAATCGAATCGATCAGGGCGAGTTGTTCGTCGGTGGCCATTACCGTCAGCGTGGCTGAAATCGGTTCGGGAATAAACGTTGCGCCGCCAGCCGTAAAGGGCATCACGGCAATGGGTTCTGCCGCCCCCCCTCCGGCTGCCCCACCAGCTGCACCTGCAGCACCCGCCGCTCCGCCAGCCATGCCCCCTGCCGCTCCGCCAGCCATGCCCCCTGCCGCTCCGCCAGCCATGCCCCCTGCCATCCCGCCAGCCATGCCCCCTGCCGCTCCACCTGCGGCGCCAGCTGCTCCGCCTGCGGCGCCATTTGTACCGAAGGAAGTGATGCCGTTATTGGTGAAGAAGTTGGCTAC
>CAZXUP010000228.1:4707-4922 GCA_964643815.1 uncultured Vampirovibrionales bacterium | reverse complement strand
TTTTTGGATTGCAGGGTGTTTGTCGTTCATCAAATACCCCCGATCTCCATTCATACTCGGCACAGGTCCCTGCCATCACAACTCGTTGCCCGCCCAACTGATGAAAGGCTTGCATCAGGGAGAGGCTGGCGCGCACCCAGTCAATATTTTTTTCCGTATGCCAATACAAGCCCGGCGTCGTATACCACGCCAGATGCAGCAGATGGGTCGGTTGA
>CAZXUP010000228.1:0-4697 GCA_964643815.1 uncultured Vampirovibrionales bacterium | reverse complement strand
CGGTTGAACCCTTTGTATCAGGTGTTCTATAGAGTCCTGATTCAAGAGATCAGCTGAGTGCCAGGCAATTCGCGGGTCTGTTTCCGGCAGCGCATGATGCAGGTATTGTGCATGCACCTGATACTCCTGCGCTGTCAAAAACGGAAGCACATGCCGTCCAATAAAACCACTAGCGCCCGTCACCAATACACGTCGTGTCATGCCAGGGCAAGCTCCTGATGTAAAAACGAAAAGTTTCGATCCCGTTCTGAAATCACCGTCACTGCCAATGGCCATTCGATATTGAGGACCGGATCGTCGTATCGATAACCTCTGGCATGCCCTGGAGCATACTGATTGGTAATCCGGTAAGAGACTTCAGCATCATCCTCCAAGGTTTGAAAACCGTGCGCAAACTGTTTGGGAATATACAACATCCGGTGGTTTTGCGCAGAAAGCTCGATGCCAGCCCACTGCTGATATGTTGGAGAATCCGGGCGTAAATCGATCATGACATCAAACACGCTGCCGCGAATGCATTGTACAATTTTCATTTCTTCAAACGGGGAAGTTTGAAAATGCAGGCCCCGCAGTGTGCCTTTGGTTTTGTTATAAGATACGCTGTATTGTGTAAAATCCGCTTCAAACCCAAGCGCTAAATACTCATCCTGGGACCAGGTGCGGGCAAAAAAGCCCCGCTCATCCTCAATCGGCTCGATTTCCACCAGATAAGCGCCTTTCAGCGGCAATTCGGTATATTTCATATACTCGCTGCCCCCACTTGCGGAATGGGCAGTACAAATTCGCCACCCCATTCGCGGATATAATCCAGCTGAGCCATGACTTCGTCGCGCAGGTTCCAGGGCAGAATGATCACATAGTCCGGCCTGGTTTCCCGGATTTTATCCGGATGGAAAATGGGAATACGGGTACCCGGCAGCAAGCTGTTTTGCTTGTGCGGGTTGCGATCGACCGTGTAATCCATAAAATCCGTACCGACGCCACAATAGTTCAGCAAGGTGTTTCCTTTGGCCGGGGCGCCATAACCGACAATGCGTTTCCCTTGTTCCTTGGCGTCAATCAGAAAACGAAGAAACTGCCGCTTGGTTTCTTTCACCTGCTCATTAAAAGCCTGATACGTCTTTAAATGCTCCAAACCGAAAGCCCGCTCCTGATCAAGCAGTCTGTTGATATTAGGACTTAGCGCAACCGTGGTATTGCTGTTGGCGCACCCATAAATTCTCAAAGATCCGCCATGCGTCGACAGCTCCTCAACATCAAACAGCAATAACCCATGCGCTTCAAAAACACGCTGAACGGTACTAAAGGAAAAATACGAAAAATGCTCATGATAAATCGTGTCAAATTGATTCTGCTGAATCAGTTGGAGCAAATGAGGAAATTCGATGGTGAAAACCCCGGTTGGCTTTAACAGGAGGCGGATGCCTTCTACAAAGTCATGCAGATTGGGGACATGCGCCAACACATTGTTCGCGATTAAGAGATCTGCCTGCGTATTTTGTTCGACAAGGGATGTCGCAAGTTTCTCACCAAAAAAGTCGATTACCGTGGGTATGCCAGAGCGTTTTGCGACTTCCGCCACATTGGCTGCGGGCTCAACGCCCAAAACCGGGATGCCTTTCTTTTTAAAATACTGTAAGAGATAACCATCATTACTGGCGATTTCAACAACCTGGCTATTGGCATCCATGTTAAAACGCTCTTGAACCTGATCAGCATAGGCGCTGCAATGGGATAGCCAGCTATCGGAATACGAGGAAAAATACGCATAGTCCTTAAATATGTTTTCAGGCGTTTCAAACTCACCCAGTTGCACCAAAAAACAGGAAGCGCATACATACGCATGCAACGGGTAAAACACCTCTTTGCCGCCTGCAGCCGAGATCGGAATATAGGCATTGGACAAAGGACTCATGCCCAAATCGGCAAAAGAGATCGATAAGGGCTGAGAACAAAACCGGCAAGAGGGTGAGTTCATTGCAATATACCCGCCAAACCCGTATCAACGCCTGCATCATTCTTGCTCTTCAGGGTCTCATAATCAGCAATTTGCTGCAGACTGACATGGCGCATATTGCAGCCATTCCTATAACTCTTGTACCACTCGACTGTCGAATTCAGAGCGGTTTCCAAATTCAGCACAGGCTTCCAGCCCAGCCGTTTATTGGCTTTGGTGCTATCCAACCGTAAAATCATGGACTCATGCGGATTGCGAGCGGTATCCAGTTCCCAAGAGGCCGTTTCTCCCCAATGTTTCGCCATACAGTCAACAACCCAACTGACAGGCTTGCTGTCCTGCTGCTCCGGCCCGAAATTCCAGGCGCCCGCATATGATCTCTCATTCCAAAGCGATTCTGCCAGAAGCATATAGCCGCACAACGGATCGAGCACATGCTGCCAAGGCCGAATGGCGTTGGGATTTCGGATCACAGCGGGCTGACCGCTCATAAATGAGCGTATCAGATCGGGAATCAATCGATCTTCCGCCCAATCGCCGCCGCCAATCACATTTCCGGCTCGCACGGTAGCTAACAAGATATTTTGCTCATTCAAAAACGATTTTCGGTAAGCATTGCTGATCAGCTCTGCGCAGGCCTTGCTACTGGAGTACGGATCATCGCCACCCAAAACATCACTTTCAACGTAACCTGCCTGGGTTTCCTGGTTTTCGTAACATTTATCCGTCGTAATATTCACAACCACCCGTGTGCTGGAAGATTTCCGAACGGCTTCCAACAGGTTCGCCGTTCCCATAATGTTGGTCGCATAGGTTTCAATCGGCAATTGGTAAGACTTTCTCACCAACGATTGGGCCGCCATATGAAAGACAATATCCGGTTCAAAACTGTCAATAGCTGCCGATAGCGGTTCATAATGGCATATATCGCCAACGATGGACTGCATGCCACTCTCGACTTCCGCCAATGTAAAGATATTGGGCTCTGCGGCAGGTGGCAAAGCATATCCACAGACGTTTGCACCCTGGCTCTGCAACCACAGCGAAAGCCAGCTTCCTTTAAAACCCGTATGGCCCGTTATAAAAACCTTTTTATCTTTCCAAAACACCCCATCCATTAAATCAGCGCCTCGTGGCAATCCGGCGTCCAAACCTTCCAGGGCGCTTTGCCCGAATTCCATAATTCGTCCAGATAGGTTTTATCTCTTTGCGTATCCATCGGACGCCAAAAACCATCATGCAGGTAGGCCGACAGATTTCCTTCATGCGCTAAATTCTGTATCGGGTCTTGCTCCCAAACCGTTTGGTCACCCTCAATATAATCAAAAACCCGTTGAGACAAAACAAAAAAGCCACCGCTAATCCATCCGCCATCCCCAAGAGGCTTTTCCTCAAAATGGAAAATCCGGTTCCCTTCAACACTCAGGACACCAAACCGGCCCGGGGGCTTTACAGCCGTCACCGTTGCTAATGTTTTTTGCTCTTTATGGTAGTTAATCAGTTCGGTGATATTGACATCACCGACGCCATCGCCATAGGTGAAGCAGAAGTCTTCATCCTGAATATACTTCTGAACCCGTTTCAGCCGCCCCCCCGTCATCGTATTCTCACCCGTGTCGATCAGCGTCACGGACCAGGGTTCTGCACTGTTCTGATGAACTTCGATCTGATTGTTTTTTAAATTTATGGTGATATCAGACTGATGCAAGAAGTAATTGGCAAAAAACTCCTTGATTACATACCCTTTATATCCCAAGCAGATGATAAAGTCGTGAATGCCGTGATGAGAATACATTTTCATAATGTGCCAAAGGATAGGCTTTCCGCCAATCTCAATCATTGGCTTAGGCTTTAGATGGGTCTCTTCACTAATCCGAGTCCCATATCCACCGGCAAGAATAACCGCTTTCATATTTTCAAACGCCTTCTAGCTCACGTGTACTAGAAAACCACCTGGGTTTAATAGATTTTCGGTGATATTGCCTTCAGAATCAAGCGTTTAATCATCATATATATACAATTATGTATAAAAAGATGAGGTTGCTTGCCAGGCAAACGACCTGCCAGACTCAATCATCCTTGGGGTTACTATGGAGTCCCAAGGTCAGCAGTGCGCCACGTAGCTTTGACAACAGGCGAGAAATGGCGCCATCTTGCAGAATAAAGGGTTTACACACAGTTCAACGCTGCTTGGTAATTACTCCAACGTAAGAAAGAGAGGGCCTAGCGGATTCGCCAAAACCCTCTCGTAAATGGTGCCACCTCGCAGAATTGAACTGCGGACACGCTTTCCAGCCGAAAAATCCCGATTTGTTTTCCAGTTTCTACCCTAAGAACAGGACTTTATACCAGTTTTGTCGCGAGTAAGTCGGCATTATATAGCCTAAGAAAAGGAAGTTATCGTATAAAAATGATATCTAACAGAAGGGGGCTAGAAAGTAATTACATTGTGATAACATATAATTAGTGAACAGCAATGGAAAGGGCTATGCATGCGAGCCAAGCTACAAAAGATTGGAAATTCCAAAGGGATTCGCATTCCAAAAGCCTTATTGGAAGAAGTTGGCTTTGAAACATTCGTAGAACTTATGGTAGAAGGAAATCGCCTGATTATTTCTCCGATTCGCAATATTCGTGCCGATTGGGAAGAGCAATACAAAACTTCCTCAGGAGATATCAACTTGCTGTTGCCTGAAATCCTGGAAAATGAGTTTGATCGTGAGGAGTGGACTTGGGAATG
>CAZXUP010000227.1:0-4924 GCA_964643815.1 uncultured Vampirovibrionales bacterium | reverse complement strand
CAGGAGAACCACGAATGCACGCCCTAATACATACTCTCCGTCAGGAAAGATTGATCGGAATCGTTCGCACCGACTCCGCCGAATCCTGCCTGTGGGCCAGCACCCAACTCATCGAAGCAGGCGTAAAAATCCTGGAGATTCCCTTTACCGTCCCGGACACGCCAACCGTCATTGAAACCCTGTGTACCCAATTTCCGGATGCGATTATCGGCGCGGGAACGGTTCTGGAAGCCAGAGACGCCGCGCAGGCGTTGGGCTCGGGCGCGCAATTTCTAGTCTCGCCCGTCTTGTTGGAACCGCTCATTCAACTGGGCATTGATCAAAACATTTTAGTGTTGCCCGGCTGCGCAACACCGTCGGAAATCTACAAGGCGTACTCGCTGGGCGCGACGGCCATCAAGTTTTTTCCGGCACAGGCGATGGGCGGCGCAGAATTTTTAAAAGCCGTCAAAGCCCCCCTGCCGCAAATTCCCATTGTGCCCACAGGCGGCATTGAATTGGAGCATATCCCGGCCTATCTCAAAGCGGGTGCGCTCGCCATTGGCATTGGCGCACCCATGCTGCCGAACACGCTGATTAAAAACCGGGATGCCAAGGCGCTCAAAAACCGGGCTAGGCAAACGTTACAAGCCGTAAGCGAGGCTGCGGCTTCTCGGTAGGCAGAGACTTTGATTTCTCAGAAAGCGCCACACCAATAGCGCTCTGCAAGTAAGAATCAGCGGTATCAAGCTGCGCATCAAACATTGGATTCTGTCCAGGCTCCAGCCTCGCCAATTTATAAAACTCATCCATGGCCATATCTCTCTGCGCCTGGAAACTCCCCAAAAGAGCCTGTTCTTTTCCACTGACAACGCCAATTTCCCATTGCTTGCTGACAGGACTGAGAAAGCAGAAAGGAGTTTCATTTTGTCCGTATTGCAACTTTTTCGCCGTTTTTATGAAATTGTCATCTCTGGTTTCATCGTTTGGAAACCGAAACTGTGGCGTATATGCTTGAAATCGAACCTGCATGACCCACTTTTCTCCATGTGTTAAGGACTTCCCACGTTTGGGGACATGATACCGTAGCATGCAATCAAAGCAAATGGGCTGTTAAACCCAGGTGAATGCCTAAACGGATTTCACAAGTCGCAAGCGAGGCTGAGGCTTGTCCTTTGGCCTGCTCTTAAGCACCGCGCCAATCGCATCACGCCATAACGCGATAGCAACCTCAACCCGTTGATCCAAAATCGGATTTTGTCCTGGCATCAGCTTGGCTGAGTGATATAAAGCCTGCTTTGTTTCTTTCATTTCTTCTAAAGCAGCCTGAACAAAAACAAGCTCTTCTCCGCTCACCACACCCACTTCCATCTCATCATTGCCATTCGTAAAGTCAAACAACACTTCATCCGACCCAAGCTTCAAGTCGGCAGATAATCTCTGAATCTTTTCTTCCATATCGCGATTCATCGGGATTCGAAATTTTGTTGTATATGCCTGAAACCGAACCTGCATGCTTACCGTGCTCCATCATTGTGAAGGGTTTTCCACTTGAACAGGCATGATAACTCAGCCTGGGACCAAGTCAAACATTCTGTAAACAGTGCCAGTCAACCGGACTTTTGGCTACAATAGGGAAACTGCCCCTTTTGGAGAGCCTATTTATGCCCCCAACCTCCGATATCAACCGCATCAGCCGCCAAGGTCGCCAGCAATCGCCCGAAGCCGACTCGCTGCGTATGGGCTGCGGCTGGGGACGTCGCGAGACGGATCAGGCCTGGATTCTCGTTGAAACCACGCATGGCGACTCGCATCCCGGCTCGATTCATCTGGGCGAGCTGGCCGAGTTTGTGGACAAGGGGGTTATTTCCGCCAACGGAACCCCGGCGCATTATACGTGTACAGACATCTGTGACGGCATCTCCCAAGGCACCGCCGGGCAGCATTATTCGCTACCGTCGCGCGAAGTAATGGTGATGGCCTGTGAAATGCATGCGCGCAGTGGGCATTTTGACGGAGCCGTGTTTATCTCCGGCTGCGATAAATCGCTGCCTGCCCATCTCATTGCCATGCTTCGGCTGGATATCCCGGCGATTGTGGTGCCGGGCGGCGTGATGGAAGCCGGACCCGAAGGCTTTACGCTGGAAGGCGTCGGCACCATTTATGCCCAAAAACGGCGCGGCGAAATTGATGACGCCACCTACGAATTTCTACGCTCCGGCGCATGTCCCTCGGCAGGCTCTTGCGCGTTTTTTGGAACAGCCGCCACCATGCAGCTTTTATCGGAAGCCATTGGACTGGCGATGCCTGCAACCGCGCTGATTCCGGCCCATTTAAACGCGCTGAAGGACGCCGCCCGGCAAGCCGGAAAACGCGTGCTGGAACTCATTCAGGAAGACCTGCGTCCTTCCAAAATTTTTACGCAACAGGCGCTGGATAATGCGCTCATCGTTCATGCCGCCACCGGAGGCTCGACCAACGCACTCATTCATTTGGCCGCCATGGCCCGCGAAGCAGGGCTGAAATTTTCGTATGAGCGCGTCAATGAAATCAATCAGCAAGTGCCGTTTATTTTGAACCTGAAGCCCTCCGGCAAGTTCACCTCCGATAAAATCTGGTACGCGGGCGGCGTCTACCGGATTTTGAAAGAACTCAAAGAATTTCTACACCTGGATGCGCTGACGGTGACCGGTTTAACGCTGGGCGAGAATCTCGACATTCTGGAAAAGACCGGGCACTTTCAAAATATGCCACGCTTTCTCAGCAACTACGGCGGCACGGTGGAAGACATCATCCGCCCCATCAATAACCCATTACGCCCTGAGGGCGCGATTCGCATCCTGTTTGGCAATCTCGCCCCCAATGGCGCCGTCATCAAAACCTCGGCATTACCCGCTGCCATGCAGCAGTTTACGGGCAAAGCCCGCGTGTTTGACGGGCAACATGAAGCCCTGGAGGCCATTTTAAGCGGAAAAATTGGACCGGGCGACGCCGTCGTCATTCGTTACGAAGGCCCAGGCGCCACGGGCATGCCGGAGCAGTTTTATGTGACCGAAGCCATCGCGTCGAACCCGCTACTGGCAACCAGCACAGCCCTCATTACCGACGGACGCTTTTCGGGCGCGACACGCGGCCCCGCCATCGGGCACATATCGCCTGAGGCAGCGCATGGAGGACCCATCGCTCTACTGAATGAAGGAGATTTGATTCAGTATGATCTCGCCAACGGAACTTTGAATATAATAGGGATAGCCGAGCAATTGTTGTCTCTCAACGAGGTGGATAGCGAGTTGGATAAACGTCGGGAGCAGCAGCGTTCATCAAGGCCAGACCTCATGCAGGCCAAGGGTCTTCTCGGTTTGTATTGTCGCTATGCCTTACCCGCATGCGAAGGAGGCGGACTATTAGCATCATCACCATAGGCGAAGCCATGCTGGAACTCTCTTGCGAGGGTGATCTCCGCTTGGCGCGTTCGTTCAACCGCAGCTTCGGCGGTGACACCTTCAACACGGCCATCGCGGCCAGCCGTCTGGGTTCGCCCGTCACCTTCATCACGCGTTTCGGCAACGATCCGTTTGCCGTCGGCATGCAGGAAATGCTGATGCGCGAAGGCGTGAGCGTTTCTCCCAACCGTGCGGGCAAAGGTTCGACGGGTTTATATTTTGTGTCGGTCGATAGCGAAGGCCAACGGGAATTTATTTATTACCGCAAAGACAGCGCCGCCAGCCAATTAGGCCCGGAAGACATCAACGCGGATTTGATTAAAAGCGCCAAGATCGTGTTTTCATCCGGCATTACGATGGCGATTTCAGACAGCGCCAGAAAAGCAGTCGTCAAAGCCTTTAAAATTGCGCGCGAAGCCGGTGTGATGACCGCCTTCGATCCCAATCACCGCGAAGCCCTGTGGCAGAGCAACGAACGCGCGGTGGATGCACTGAACGAAATCTTACCGCTGGTGGATGTGTTCATGCCGTCTTTCCCGGAAGACACGATGCACATGATCAGCTTCAACCGCCCCGATCAGGCGCTGGATTACTTCCTGTTCAAGGGCATCAAGCTGGTGGTCGTCAAAGCCGGGCCACAAGGCTGCTACATTGGCTACAAGCGCGAAATGCAGCACATCCCCGCCATGCCCATCCGGGCGATTGATACCACCGCCGCAGGCGATGCGTTTAACGCCGCGTTTTTACACGGCTTGGCCGAAGAAAAAAGCCTAGTCGATTGCGCCAAGTTGGGCATTACCGCCGCCGGATTGAAAGTGCTGAACCGGGGTTCTGCCGCCGTGATGCCCGCCAAGGAAGCCGTTTTTAGTCGCGCCTTTAGCCATTAGTTCTGCAGAATCAATCAGGAAACCATGAAGGGTGCCAGGGCTGTGGGTCTGTGGTTCCTGTACAATCCTGGGTGTTGGGTTCGATGGATTTACGGTACGTTATTCTGCCGTTGTAATACGAAAATATCTGAAGCGCCCCGCGAGGAGTACCCGTGGATTTGCCGTCCGGATCAAACACAAACCAGACCGCATTCGTGGGACCATTGCCTCCAAAGTTACAGGCAACGCCCGTGTTATAGTACAAAACTCCCCCGTTGTGCAGCGCCAGACAACGGACCCATCCAAGAGAACAGTCAAGCGGACTGGCGGAGCTGGCATAATTATCAATAAGCCCGGTATAGTCCTTCACATAGTTCAGATACTGCGCAATTTGGTCGCTGGAGGTCAAGGGAGTCAGCAAACCTTTATGCCGATGTGTATCAAGAGCTGACGAAATGGCTGCCGTGATCTCCAGACCCGCCGCCTTATACCTGGAATCCTGCTGGGATTGAAGGACTTTAGGAATTGTGAATATTGCAATCACACCCAGAATGGCCAGAGCAATCAGCAGTTCAGCCAAAGTGAAGCCCTGCCAAGGGTTACAGATATTCCTGGCTGGTCTTAAGCCTCTCGAAT
>CAZXUP010000226.1:0-4930 GCA_964643815.1 uncultured Vampirovibrionales bacterium | reverse complement strand
TAACGCCCCGGCTTGGCGAATGGGGTTAGATGCACTGTCCGTATGCTCGGGTTGTGGCGCGGGTGCATCCGCGTCTGCAAGCGAAGGTAGGCGTTTGCGCACGGCGCGATATAAATCTGCCTGGGTCAGAAGCCTCTGTGGTGTTTCGGCGGTTTCCACCGCATTGAAAGGTGTCGGCATTCGTTTATCTTACTCGCAAAATAGCCCCGGTAAACACCAATTTGAACTGGATTTGAGTAAAATGAAGCGCGAAATTGAACATTGGGAGGTTTTCTAATCATGAGCGGGTGTTCTATAATAGTGGCTTGCTGACAACACTCCCTTGATTTGTGGATTGCAATGTACGAACTTTCTAAACGACTGCTCACTATCTTCCTGACCGCAATGATGGTTTTCATTGCCGGGCTGACCCAGTTGCAGCCAATTCTTCGTATATCCACGGGCGCCAGCCAGCAAGCCCAGATGCTGGTGGAAGAAGACACCGCCTGCTGTACGCACCGGGTCAACCTGTGCCAGGCGCAGCGCCAGCTAAGCTGCAAGCAGTATGCTGCTCAGAAGTTTGACCGGGCAGTTCTGCCCGTTGTGCTGACCCGTCCGGAACTCATCGCCCGGTGGTTCGGTTCTGATTATTATGAGCCTGATCAAACACGAGGTTCTCCTTTCCAGCTCGCGTAGACAGTCTGTTTTTGAATACACGAGCTTAAACTAAGGAGTACTTTTAGATGATTGGGAAAATTGGAGCGCCCTTCAGGCGGGATACTTTCCGGCAGGACTTCATGGCGTCGATTGTCGTTTTTCTGGTGGCGTTGCCGCTGTGCCTGGGAATCGCGCTGGCCTCCGGCGCTCCACCTCTATTGGGCTTGGTTACCGGTATTGTGGGTGGCATTGTTGTCGGCCTGATCACGGGTTCACCGCTTCAGGTCAGTGGTCCCGCGGCGGGTCTGGTGGCCATCGTTTATGAAATTATCGTGGCTTATAAACTGGAAGGCCTGGGTGTAATCCTGTTTCTGGCTGGCTTGCTCCAGGTGCTTGCCGGTGCGCTCAAGTTTGGTCAGTGGTTTCGGGCGATTTCACCCGCGGTGATTCAGGGGATGCTGGCCGGGATTGGTATTCTCATCGTGGCCAGCCAGTTTCATGTGATGCTTGATGTTGCCCCGGAAAGCAGCGGCTTGGCCAATATCGCTTCCATTCCGGCGACGGTTGTGAAAGGCCTGTTCCCGACGGATAACTCCAGTCATCATTTGGCGGCGGTGTTGGGCGCCATCAGTATCGCTATTATCCTGCTTTGGGAGGTGTTGCCCAAGAAGTTTCGTATTGTTCCGGGGACGTTGACGGCGGTGCTTGTGGCGGTGGTTGCTTCCAGCGTGTTGCAATTGCCCATTAAGTATGTCCAAGTGCCGGGACAGTTTCTGGATGTGTTGACGCTGCCGAGTCTGGCGAGTTTGCCGTTGTTGGGCAACCCGGATGTCTGGGTGATGGCGTTTACGGTTGCGCTTGTTGCCAGCGCGGAAACCATGCTGAGCGCGTCGGCGGTGGACAAGATGCATGATGGTCCCCAGACTCAATACGATAAGGAGTTGCTGGCGCAAGGCGTGGGGAACACGTTGTGTGGCGTATTGGGCGCGTTGCCGATGACCGGCGTGATTGTGCGCAGTTCGGCCAACGTTCAGGCCGGGGCCAAAACAAGCCTGTCTGCTATTTTGCACGGGGTTTGGTTGTTGGGCCTGGTCAGCTTCTTTCCGTTCCTGTTGGAAAAAATCCCGACGGCCAGTCTTGCTGCAATTCTGGTGTATACGGGTTACAAGCTGGTGCAGCCGGCTGCGATTCGCAAACTCTGGGAGGTTGGCCGCAGCGAGGTGGTCATTTACCTGGTAACGGTTGTGATGGTGGTAGCCACCAACCTGCTGGAAGGCGTTATTGCCGGTACGTTACTGGCGATCCTGAAGCTCTTGTATCAGCTCTCCCATCTTCAAGGGCGTTCCGTTCAAGTTGGCGACGACCGGGTGGAGCTGTATCTGAAAGGCAGCGCAACCTTCCTCAGCCTGCCCAGACTGGTTTCCATTCTGGAGCGCCAGCCGCTGGGCAAGGATTTGCACATTCACATCGAAGACCTGTCGCACATCGATCATGCCTGCCTGGAGCTGATTCAGAACTGGGAGCAGCAGTACGCGCGTTCCGGCGGTACGATGACGGTGGAATGGCAACGTCTGACGGAAAAGCTGTCCGGTCGCAAGAAACCGACATCCGGCATGCTGGTTTAAACAGAGCCGTTAGCTCGGATAAGCCTCCAGAAGCACCCCAGTAATAGGGTGCTTCTGTGTATCCTGGGTATATTAGATTGGTTGGTATGAGGGCAATTTATTCATTTGGTCTGTTTTTATTCTGATTGGTAGTCATGTTAGTACTCATGGTTGGGATGTGAAAGAGGAAGGTATGCCGGTTAATCCGTGGAGTGTGAATATTGCTAATACGGTGCTGCCTTCTGCCAGAGGGGAGCGACAGGGGAATGGCGTCACTGTTCCTGCAACGCCTCCTCAAGGAAATCAAGCAGGTCAAGCAATCCTGGATAAAGATACGCTTGAACTGTCTAAAAACAGGACACAAGATCAAGCACAGGCGATGTCCGGCTCAGAAGCCCGAAGCGATTATAGCCGGGTGAAACCTGACGACATCCGCGCGATGCAACAGCTTATCGGTGATATTACGTATGGAAGAGATCTTGACGCATTGCTGGAGCCTGATGCCAATTTTCAAGTGATTGGGTCAGATGGGCAGATAGAATTCAAAAACTACTGGCATCAAAAACCGGACAGAAAACTGAAGCAAGGACTTTGCGGAGAGCTTGCAAGAGGTGTGGGAACCTCCCTCAGCGAGAACCCGCAATTTAAAGACTACGAATTTAAATTTGCGACAGGCACCTCCAATTTATACGATAGCCGTCCCGCAGCGCTTTTTCCGAAAGAGAAACCACGTGAGGGAGATCACGCTTTTATTGTCTTTTGGCCGAAATCAAATCCTGAAGAAAAGTGGATTATGGACCCCTGTTACGGGGTTGTCGACCGTGCAATAAACCTTCCGGGTTATAAAATTGGACAGGCTAAAAATGGGCAGCCCACGATTCGCGATCTGAAGGATGCTCCATCGCGTCCCAATCCAGATGCCTTTGCCCTCCAGCTACCCGAAAATGGTCGTAGCGATGAAATGGTACTCGGCCTGGTGAAAAATTTAATGCCGGATGCAGCTAGGCAATATGGAGAAAATGCGAGGGTTTACCTTCATTTTCTGCGAAAAGAAGACGGTCGTATTGAGAGCAGGCTTTCAGTGCTGGAAAAGCCTGATAGCCTGAAGTATACGGAATTACCAAGATTTTGGGCTCAGCCTGGACAATCCGCAGCGGGTAACGATCCTCTTAGTCGATTTATGGTGAAGGTTGATCAGGACTTGGCGAAATATAACCAAGGTCTTTCCAAAAAGATGCCCTAATATAGATAGAATGTAGGCACACCTTCGCAAGCGATTGTCACGGCCCTTTTCGTGCCTCGCAATGACGTGAACTGCTACCGGCTTTGCGCAAGCCAGCCCAGTGCGTTTTGCATTGTCCAGGTAATGATCCCATTGGTCAGGATGAACGCCAGCAGCATCTGCAAAATGCCCGACCCCCAGAGCCGTCGCCAGAAGTTGGGTGTTGGGTGCGGCGCGGCGGAAAATTTCTCCAACAACTCATTACCGGCTTTGATGGCGCTGGCAATCTGGCCGGATGTCGGGTTTTTGGTGGTGAAGTGTGTTTGCAGCCATAAGCCAACGGGGCGCCATAGCCTGAGGATGATCCAGCTCCAGAAGAACGTGTAGAGTATCGACCCCAGGACGCTCATGTGATTTGCCGATAAGGCCATAAAGATCAGCAGGAGCTGTAAACCGCCCAATAATACCATCAGGTTGGTGCCGCAGCGGATGTGTTCGCGGGGTTGGGTGCGGATGGCAGGTTCCGTTAGCGGCAAATCGCGCTCGATGGCATGAATCGTCATGTGTTCGGCGGCATGCAGACCGGCCAGCGGTGTTAAGCGCAGAATCGTCAGAAACATGGTAATCGCAAAACCAAGCTGAATGATGCCCCAATTGGCGGCATCCAGCCGGTGCAGTTGTGGAAACAGAGCAACCACCAGACTGAAGACGATCAGGGAAACCCAGTCCAGCACGTGCAGCATGACGGCGAATAAAATGCCGGTGGCGATCAGCCCTTTCATGCCACTGCCGGACATGTAATAGCCGGACGTCATGAAGACGCCCAACGGCGTGGCCAATCCACCGATGCGCTCAGGGCGCAGTGTGCCTTGCAGCAGGCGGTTGAGCTGGCTTCGGCTGGCGCACTGGCCTGTATACCGCCCCTTCCTGTCGATGATGGGGATGAAGGGCTGCTCCGTTTCCTCAAACAGACGGCGGGCGGTTTCCACGGTGTCTCCGGCGTGCAAGGCTGTGATGCGTTTGGAGAGCCTGTCGTTTCCGTTGTTTAAGCCGGCAAGGTCTGAGTGGAACGCTTCCTTGGAAATACTCTCCAGGGAGACGCCTTCCATCGGGACGGCGATAACGTCAACGGATGCCTGGGTTTGGCCCTCAGTAACGTCTGCTTTTGCCATCAGCTCAGTAACCTTCTGTACCTGTTATCTGGTCACGTTCATTATAAAGGGCATTTCAGCCGGTTCGCCACACCTGTTCGAGGGATTTTGAAATCGCTTTACGATTCTACTCTACTGCCCCGATTACCGGGACAAGTTGCTACAATAGAATTGATGAAGCCATCGGATGATAGCGGGAAGGAGTCTGGGATGAGCAGGATAAGAGGGGCGCGACAGGTTGGAACGATAGCGGCCATTGGCTTGCTGATCACGATGAGTGTCTCCTTGGCGGTACGGGCGGAGGTGGAGAAAAATTG
>CAZXUP010000225.1:3667-4982 GCA_964643815.1 uncultured Vampirovibrionales bacterium | reverse complement strand
CACAAGCTTCCAGCATCTTTCCAAGCCCGCCTTCATCCACGGTCAAACGCTTGGGTGGAATATGGCGCTTTGGCCGGAGCGGTTTCACGTCTTCCAAAAAAGAATCCTCAAGCACTCCTTGGGAGTGTAGAAACTTCCCAAAGCAAACCAGGGCTTCATAAGTCTTCAGGCGCTTTGCAAAGTGTTGAGCCGGGATTTTGAGAAGCGCAGTCTGGAAGGTTTCCCGGTTCAGGCTCTTATAATGCTTGATGAACGGTTCAGCATAGATGCAATAGACATCCATTGTCCGGGGACTGAAGGCCCGGCCATTAAGTAAGCCTCTTGCCATTGCCTTCTTCCAAGGCTCAATATATTCCTGATGAGGTTTTGCCTGTTTCGTTTGATTTTTTTTGAGAGCCTGCTTTTCTCTCCCCTGTTGGAGAAAAAACAACTCAAGAGCCTGAGGGCTGATCTGATAAGTTACAGTCTTGCCATAGGGTTTGGACATGGCAGGGAGCTTACCGGATGCGCACCAGCGTTTAATTGTTTTCTCGGAAACATTCAATCGCGCTGCTGCATCTGCTACAGAAATAAAATGTCCGAGTTTTGTCCAAGTTTTTGATTTTTGTCCAAGTTCCCCCTGCTCTTTTGCCCTAAGCTGAAAATCCCCATCAAGAGCCTGAAAGCCTTGTGAGGATTGCTGTTTTTGAGGGTAAAAAGTGGTCGGGATGACAGGATTCGAACCTGCGACCCCTTCGTCCCGAACGAAGTGCGCTACCAAGCTGCGCTACATCCCGATATGTATGCGGTCAGACAGAAAGTATACGGAGAACAAGCCGCTCAAGCAACTCCCATGCCCACCCACCCGACAATCGGCCTCAACCGTGGCCAGACACCGCCTTGTTACAAAAATTCACATAAATTCCGCCGCTCCCGCCAAGCCCCCGATTCAGCTCGACAACAACCGGACAATAAGCCCAGGCATTGCCCATGGTCGCTCGACGAATAGGCAGCCCCCATCCAGTCCCGTATCATAAATGCCTGAGTGACACAGGAGCTGCCATGCGAAAGCGTATCACCGTCCATCTCGACGAAGACACCGCATCGTTTCTGACCATTCAACTCTCCTATCACTCACCAGAAGCATTTAACAGGCTCATCAACAGCCTCCTTCGGCAAGAAGCCTTTAGGCAAGGCTACAAGCTACCGGAAAGCCAGCCAATTGCCCAGTCTCCCGCCAGAAACCCGGACATTGAGAATATCATGCTTCGCCGCAGCGGATTGCGGCCACCAAGACCCAAACGCCTAGGCTGGCCTACCAAAGCCGCCAGCCTAG
>CAZXUP010000225.1:614-3657 GCA_964643815.1 uncultured Vampirovibrionales bacterium | reverse complement strand
GGCGGCTTTGGTAGGCCAGGCGGGCCAAGTTCCTATATCCGGTTGAGTTTAGGGGAAATAGACCACTTAAACGAGGAAATTCGCTCAAGACATCGCCTATTGTTGAAATTGAACCACCAAATCGACAGGGATTAGAGAGAACTCAATAGGAGATTCCAGCCATTGCACTGAAAGCGTTCCGCTTCAAACTGCAAACGGTTCTTGATTACCGCACCGAGCAGTTGAACCTCGTCCAGCAAAAAGTAGCCGCCGAGGAGCAGAAAAAGCTTCAGATAATGCGGCGGATTCGGGAAGCCGATACCCTGATTGATCAAGCCTTCCTCGATCAGCAAAAAGCCTTAACCACATCCACGCTCAACCCAGCACAACTGCAAAATTTCCCCAATTACATCTGGAGACTCAAGCAAAACAGATTTCAAGAGTATCAAGCGCTACAAACTCAGGAACAAAAGTTATCCGTTGTCCGGGAAGAACTGAAACAGGCGCTCATCAAAAAGAAATCCCTGGAAATCCTGAAAGATAAAGATCAAATCCGATACCGCAAGCAAATCGACAAGGCCGAAGAAGAATTTATGGCAGAAATCGCACTCAACCGGGCCTACCGTCAAAACACATCCGCATAACACAGACAGAAATTCAAGCTTAATCAGAATCAGAAATTCACCCTCATTAGGAAACAGAGAGAGATCCATGCAATTACCGCTTGATCCGGCAACATCCTTGTTGACGCCCAACGTCAGCAATGCAAGCCAGTCTTCCAACGAAGACAATCCGACGGTATTGACGGAAATTGGGGAGCAATTCGCCAACTTGCTAAACCAGGTTGCACTGCCACAAGCAGAGTCAACTGCCCCCATCGAAACAAACACCTCGGACGTGAGTCCGGCAAAACAATTAACACAAGCCCAGGCAGACATCTCCGTAGACAACGGCAACACTGCTGAAGCACTTCCAAAAGGCTTCCCGCTCAATTTGTTTTCGACACTGCAAAACTGGTTGCACCCGCAAGCACAAAGCAAGCATGCAGAACTGGGAACACTGCCAGCATCCGAGGCAGGCAATCCAACAACAGAGATGCTCGTCTCAGACGTTTCAGAGACCACACTGTCTGAAGCAGCCATTTCAAACACGCTGCTTGAAAACACATCCCCATCACTCCTGCAAGAGGAACGCTTACCAGCAGAACCCGTGAATCCAGACAAATCTCAAGCGATCGGCCAGGCAACTCAAAACGTATCTTCATGGGATCAGGACAATCAACAGGAGCGTCCATCTCCCTTGCCTGTGGAAATTACCCCAGCAGCTATCGATTACGCTTTGCTGGCGATCAACGCACAGCCAATCGTCATGGTGGCGCCAGGCAACCAACAAACCAAATCAGAGACCGCAGCAAGTGACACTCCGCCAACGGCTCTCCAAACAAGCATCACAGCACCCATAGAAAAGCCCGCCGCATTACCCCCGCCATCATTAACAGTGGCAGCGACAGCGGAAAAAAGCATTCAACAAGCACCCCATGCAGAATTGTTCGCATCTTTAAACACGGATGCCGATAGCGTCAATGACGACGCTATCAGCCAGCAGTCTGAAACAAGCATCGCTCCAAAATCCGATAACGAGCCCCCGGTTTTACAGCCGCAACTGCAATCCATGATCGAATCCACATCCACGACGCCAAAAATGGATCTCAGTCATTCCAATCAAAATCTGAACAAAGTACAGGATACGTTGCAGCAACTCAACGGCACCATGACGTTGCAAACAGACAATAGCGCCAATAACGCAACATCCGACCAGCCAACACCCGAAGGACACTCTCCGGCCATTACCAATCCATTGAATCAGCTTGCTCATAAAACGCAAGCTTCATCGGACGCCAATACTGAATTCTCGCTACCGGATGCCAGCATCGAACTGGTTCCAACCGGCAATGAACTTGCCGCTTCACCCGTCATCACCTCCAACCATTCCCACCAAATCGTTTCAAACGACACCTCCGTCAAGCCCCTTCCGCCATTCATGTCCAACACACAAAACCCACTGGAGCAAGTGGCCGAAGGCACGGCATACAGCGTGAAAAACGGGCACAAGGAACTGGTCATTCGATTGAACCCGGACAATCTGGGAGAGGTTCGAATCAATCTCATCAGCCATGGCAACAACGAATTGAGCGCCCGCCTGATCGCCAGTTCCGAAGAAAGTCATCAGTTGTTGCAAAGCCAGGTAAACACCTTAAAAACCTCGCTGGAATCACAAGGCATTCATGTCGAACGCTTGAGCGTGATGTTGGCCGGTGGCGCAGAAGCCCAAAACGATCTGAATAATACGAACCAGAATGCTGAACAGCAGTCTCAGCAAAAACAAGAACAATCGCAAACATCGCAACAGCAGTTCAATCAAAACAATCAATCCAATCCCGGCTTTACCGCGCAAACCGGTTTTAACCAGTCCGCGTATCACAAGCCAGGCTTTGCCAATACCCCTGGCACTATCCAAACCAACACGCCTGTATCCGCATCAGACCATGGTATGTCATCCGATACGGCGTCATCGCAAAACCAATCTCATGACAACGGGCGCATCAGCGTCCTGGCTTAAAAAGTTTCTCAGAGGCAAGGAGGAAATCCGGTGAGTATAAGTGCATACGAAACGCTAAACCAAATGCAGAATAATACCAACGCCGTTCATTTCCAGAATGGCCGCAAGAACCTCGGCACCGGACGCATGGACCGCGAAGGCTTTATCCGCTTGATTATGGCGCAATTACAGTTTCAGGATCCAACCGCACCCCAGGACAATAGCCAGATGCTGATGCAACAACTGGCGCTGGAACAAGCCGACCAGATGCGCGAAGTAGTGAACACCAACAAGTTTTCGCAAGCCGCCACCATGATTGGCAAGCAGGCCGAATTGGTTGATGCCCGCTGGGATTTCACCAACGGCGTATCCAGCACCCCCGAATGGGATGTCCAAACCAACACTCCCAAAATCATTAACGGCACGATAGAAAGTGTCGTGTTCGATCACAACAAGGGCAAGGCGC
>CAZXUP010000225.1:0-604 GCA_964643815.1 uncultured Vampirovibrionales bacterium | reverse complement strand
TCAAAGTCAACGGCAATTATTATGACGCCGACATCATCCAACAGCTATCCTTGGCACCAACTCCGACTCTAGCTCCGGCTCCAGCTCCAGAATCAACCCCGGAACCAGCACCAGCAGAACCATAAAGGAGGATCTTAACATACCCAAAAGATAGACATTCAAGAGACATTCATCAGTTACGAGTGAGTATAAGCTTCTAGAGAGACAAGTGGAGGTAAATCAATGACTCAAGGGATGTTTACAGCCGTCTCGGGTATCCGGGCGAACCAGACACGGTTGAACGTGATTTCAAACAACGTGGCCAACGTCAACACGCTGGGCTTTAAATCCAGTTTGGCAAACTTTGCTACCGTTTTTGCCAGCACAATCACCGGCGGCACCCCGCCCAACGGAGTTTTGGGTGGTACCAACCCCATGCAAGTTGGGAACGGCGCGCTGGTTTCAGAAATCGCCTCCAACTTTAGTCAAGGTGGCGCCCAGTTTACAGGCCGAAATACGGACGTCATGCTCAACGGCGAAGGCTTTTTTGCGGTTGAACGTGTCGATGTCAACAACGGCAACTCGGCTACCGATTACTTTTTAACCCGCGCCGGAAACTTCACGC
>CAZXUP010000224.1:2246-4996 GCA_964643815.1 uncultured Vampirovibrionales bacterium | reverse complement strand
AAGACGAGCATCTGTATCAGGCCTTGCAACCGTTTGATGGGCCGCAGGGTGCGGAAATCATCATGGATGGCCGCACGATTCTGAATTTCTCGTCCAACAACTACCTGGGCCTGGCCAACCATCCCAAGCTGGCCATGGCGGCCAAAAAAGCCATTGATGATTATGGCGTGGGCGCCGGGGCGGTTCGCACGATTATCGGGACGATGCGCATCCATGAAGAACTGGAAGAAAAACTGGCGCGCTTTAAGCATTGCGAAGCCACGCTGGTGCTGCAAAGCGGTTTTACGGCCAACATGGCTGCCATCCCCCCCATTATGGGCGAAGGCGATGTCATCATCAGCGATGAGCTGAACCATGCCAGCATCATCGATGCCGTGCGGTTGACGCGCGGCGCCGGAAAAGATATCTACAAGCACAGCGACATGAGCGCGCTGGAAGCGGTGCTGACCAAGCACAAAAAAGCGCGGCGCAAGCTGATTGTAACCGACGGCGTGTTCTCAATGGACGGCGATATCGCCAAACTCCCCGAGATTGTGGCGCTAGCCGAAGCGCACAACGCCATTGTGATGGTGGATGATGCGCATGGCAGCGGCGTGATGGGTCGCCATGGGCGGGGCACGGTCGATCATTTCGATCTGCATGGCCGGGTGGATATTGTGGTGGGCACGATGTCCAAAGCCTTTGGCGCGATGGGTGGTTATGTGGCCTCCACGCAGGCAATGCGTGAAGTGATGGTGAACAAGGCGCGACCCATTTTGTTTAGCACGCCGCATCCGCCCTCGGTGGTGGCATCGTGTATGGCGGCGGTTGAGTTGCTGGAAGCCGATGACGCCTTGATGAAACAGTTGTGGTACAACACGCGTTATTTCAAGGCCGGGATGAAATCGATTGGCTTGCCGATTGAGAGCGAAACGCCGTTGTGTCCGGTGATTGTGGGCAGCAGCGAGAATGCGCAGAAGTTGAGCCGTCGCTTGTTTGAAGAAGGCATTTATGGCCGGGCGATCGTGTATCCAACCGTCGCGCAAGACAAGGCGCGCGTGCGGATTATCATCAACGCCATTCACACGCAGGCGCAACTGGATCGCTGCATCGAAACGTTTGCCAAAATCGGCAAAGAGCTGGGGCTGCTGCGACTGTAATTTCCTCCCGTAAGCTTAACAATATGCTACAATGGTGCTCATCAGGTGTGGCGGGTAGGATGCCTTCGCCTGTCGGGAACCAGCGGGGAGATTTGCGTGGAGAGAACCGGCCGTAAACCCAATGCGCCTCATCCAAAGGGGTTTGCCAGAAGCTGGACGCAGTTTTGCAGTCAGCTATCCACACGGGTGGATCAATTTACGCTGGGGCTGCTGCATTCCGAGAAAATTCAGATGGGCCGGAAGACCCATGCGGCGCATCTGGCCAAAACCAAGCTGTCCACACCCGAAGACGAGTTGAAAAAACTGATTACCGGTGCGGCGTCTCTCGATGATGTCTGGCAGTTCTTTTTAAAGCGGCTCAAAAACGGCAGCACGCTCGATTTTATGTGTTTCTCGGTTCTGGATGAGCATGGCGACTTCATCCGCGCCCGCTTTCTTTACGTGGGGCCGCAGGCCGAGCTTGATCTGTCTGATGTGCCGGTGGACGCGCCGGTGATCTCGATGGCCGATCACGGCAATCATCTGGTGCAGGCCTATCACCGTAAAGACACGACGTTTTCGCCCGATCTCAAAACCCTGGGCGGCGAAATTTTGGCGCATCTGCCCTGGGCGGCCGATCAGATTGCCCAAGGGCGGCATGCCTTCAACCTGTTCAGCGTGCCGCTGATTGCGGGCGATCAGGTCATCGCCATGCTGACGCTGGGGTTTCAGGACATGGACTCGTTCTCACAGGCCAAGCTGTCGTATGTGTATACGCTGCGCGATCAAATCGCCCAGCTCATCTGGAACCTGGTGTTGCAGGACCGCATGAAATCGCAGTCGCAAGTGGATAACCTGACGGGTTTGCTGAGCCATACGTATTTTCAGGGCGTCCTGGAACGCGAGCTGGCGAAATCCGATCAACTGGCAACATCCGTAACGCTGATGATTCTGGACATCAACAACATTCAGGAAATCAACCAGACGCTGGGCCATGAGGTGGGTGACGAGGCGATTTGCCATCTGGCATCCACCGTGCGTCGGCTTATTCGCGGGCTGGATACCGTGGCCCGCTACGGCGGGGATGAAGTGGTGGTGGTGCTGCCCGAAACCGATCGCAAAGCCGCCGATGAAATTGCGCACCGTTTCCTGGAAGGCTTGAAAGTCTGCCTGCCGGATCATTTGCGGAACCTATCCATCAGCATTGGTCATGCCACGTATCCCGATGACACCAAGACGCGCGAGAAGCTGTTGAAACTGTCCGAACAAGCCCTGCACCTGGCCAAGTTCAAAGGCTCCAAAACCAACGAATCGACGTGTATCCGCTCCAGCGAGATTGATCAGCTCAATGACAAAACCGTGATTGAGGTGTTTGCCTCGCAGGTGGCCAAAAAATACGACAATATCCATGTGCCCAGCGTGTATCAAGAGTTGTTGAACCATATCGAGAAAAAAGCGGATAGCAAAATCAAACCGGAAGACCTGATGCTGGAAACGGTCACCTCGCTGTCCGGGGCGCTCGAAGCCAAGGATCGCTACACGCGGGGGCATTCGCAAGCGGTCTCCAACTATGCCGTGGCGCTGGCGCATGCCCTCAAGATGACGCCCTCGGAAGTGGAAGAGATTCGTGCG
>CAZXUP010000224.1:219-2236 GCA_964643815.1 uncultured Vampirovibrionales bacterium | reverse complement strand
CCTTTTTGCACGATATCGGTAAGATTGGCATCCCTGAAAGTATTCTCTGCAAGCCCGGCCCGCTGAATGAGAAAGAATGGGAGATTATGAAGCAGCACCCGGTCATTGGGGCGCAGCAGATTTTATACCCGGTCAGCTCGCTCAGGCCCATTATCCCGGCGGTGGAGTGTCATCACGAAAACTGGGACGGCAGCGGAGAGCTGCATGGCTACAAGGGCGAGAAAATCCCGCTGGGCGCGCGGATTATTTCCATTGTGGACGCCTTCCACGCGTTGACGTCTGATCGCTCGTATCGCAAGGCGATGCCGGTATACGAGGCCAAGAAGATTCTGGACGCGGGCGCGGGCAGCAAGTGGGACCCGCACCTGATTGACATCTTCTTCGGCATCCTCACCATCGCCTCGCCAAAAACCCCGGAAGCACAAGAGCAAGAACCGGAAGCAACCCCCACTGAAGGAGCCGCTCCGGTCCAGCTTAAAATTCAGGCTTCGTAAGAAAACCCTGGTAGCGTGACACCACCGGGGTTTCTGTTTTGCACAATGTGTTTTAGTTAAATATTAACGCCATCACGGAGGCTTGGTGACGGTTCAGGCTTGGTGGGGGTCAATGCATTTTTGATCAATAATACGTCTTTGGTCATTATGTCTTTTACCGTGTGTTTTGCCTCTTTTGCCATGAACCTCCAGTCGGGCATTCTCGGTGTAAGAGCTTTCACCATATCTTTGGTAGCTTGCCACTTAGATATTGGTTCTAATGATTTCGGTTGTAGCGCTTGTAGAGGTCCTTTAGAAGGAGAAAAGTGATCATAAAGCTCGGCTGCTGAGAGGGCACCGTTACCATCTGCGTCAGCTCCACTGTTGGCAGCGTCTTTCAAGAATTGTGGTACATCTTTATCTTTTTTCAGTGCCTCGGTTGAAAAACCAATCTGCGTGCCACCATTGTCAGTTGGCTTCTGTACTAATTGCTTTTGAACTTCCGGCTTGGCCATGTACCTTAGGCCCTGCATGTATAAATCTCCACCCGAATTTACACCACCCATAATCTTCTACCTCCTACCTATTCTTCACTACATCAGACAAATCAGCCTTTATCTTGCGTGACCGCAATGTTCTTCTCTACCCATCCAGACAAGTCAAAATAAAAAAGACTGATATTTATATAAAAACATCGGAAGGGGGTAATTACCTATTGATATCTGTTGGTAATAAAAAGTTCATCTGATTTGTAGCCCGTTTGATGACGAAAACGTAACATTTGCTTGTCACTGTCATTCCCGCGCAGGCGGGAATCCAGGTCAATAAGCTAGCGTTAGATAGAGTCATTTAAAATTCAACCGGAGACATCCCAGCTTCTTCGCTAACTTTTCCTGGATTCCCGCCTGCGCGGGAATGACAACGAGTCGCTCCTGCCTAAAGCCAACTTGTTGGCCGCCGGTGGGGGAATGACAGTGTGTAATCCTGATTTGATCTTGCCCTCTCTTTTCATTACAATAAATAGCCCGCCAGATCCTGAATCGGCGGCCCATCAACAAGCAGGGAGCGTCCAACCGCATGTCCAACACCATTACCCAAATTGCCTGTGATTTGAACGAAGAAGTGGAGAACCGCTACGCGCTGGTCCTTGAAATCGCCGAACTGGCCAAGCGTCTGCTGGAAGATGCCCGCGAGAAACTGAACCAGGACCCGTTTTCCAAGGTATCCACCTCTTCCGAGAAAGTGATTTACCAGGCGCTGATTATGAAATCCAGCGAGATTGATATCGGCGACGGCCTGATTGGCTAGTTTGCCTGGCATCGTGCCTTTACAAAGCTTTAAAACCGCTACCCGACACTTGGGTGGCGGTTTTTCAGTGTAGAGCCTACGCGCAATGAGGATGTCGGAAAGCCATACGGCTTTTGATGTTTCGTAACAACTGCTGCGCTTTAACACAATGATTGCTATAATAATAATTGAAAGTGAAAGCGCAAAAAGAACTTGACCGACGGGCGCAAATACCTGGTAAGAAGAGGGTTAATGTC
>CAZXUP010000224.1:0-209 GCA_964643815.1 uncultured Vampirovibrionales bacterium | reverse complement strand
TCATTAACAGCATTGGTATTGGCGTGCCGTGTTGGTACTTTCGCGATATCCCCACTTTGAGATAAGCGCACAGAAAGAAGAGGAGACTATTCTGCATGAATCGGCCTGTGAAGAAGTACGTTGAAAAACTGGAAGCAGTGGATTTTTCGGCCGGAACCTATCATGCGCGAAGCTTGCCGCGAACGCGGTACAACCGGGCAGATTTTCTG
>CAZXUP010000223.1:0-5006 GCA_964643815.1 uncultured Vampirovibrionales bacterium | reverse complement strand
GGAGCGTTCGGACCGGATGGTCATCGATATGGTGCAGGCCAGCCTGGAGGCGTTTGAAGGTGCTTTGCCCCGAATCGCGCTGTCGCCCGAAATTCAGGAAGCCGTGATGGCCCTGCGCCAGTGGATGTTTGATCATGTGTATCTTGCGCCGGAGCGCATCGAACAAACCGAAAACGTGCGCCGGTTGATGACGGCCCTGCACGCGTTTTATCTGAAGCACCCTGAAGCGCTGGGTACGAATTTGCCGGTGGATGATCCGCTGGAGCGCAACGTGTTGGACTATATTGCGGGCATGACGGATCGCTTTGCCATCGAAGCGTTTAAAAACAATCTGCTGCCGCACCCGTATCAGCCGTATCCGGCCTCGCCGTTCTATACGGAGTTGCCCGCATGAGCCGCCTGTTGTTTACGGACGCCGCCGACCGGGTGAAAAGCAGCCTGGACATCGTGGATGTCATCCAGCGGCATGTGATTCTGAAAAAATCCGGTCGCAATTACATGGGCAAGTGTCCGTTCCATAACGACAAAAGCCCGTCGATGAACGTGAGCCGGGAAAAAGGGATTTTCAAATGTTTTTCGTGTGGTGTGGGTGGCGATGCGCTGAGCTTCTTGATGCGTCTCAACAACAAAACCTACGGCGAGGTGATACGGGAACTGGCCCAGGATCAGGGGATTGATATCATTTATGAGGGTCAGAACGCGGATGTGGTGGCGGCGCAAAAAGACACCCGCCAGAAGATCTTGGAGTTGAATGCGGCGGCGGCGCGCTGGTTTCAGGAGCGTTTGACAGATCCCACAGCCCAGCCGGTGCTGGATTATGTTGCCGGGCGCTACCCGGATGAGGCCTTGCGCGCTCAGGCACTGTCGCGTTTTGAGGTAGGCTATGCCCCTCCGGGTTGGGAGAATTTGACGCCGCATCTCAAGACAAAATTCGATTTCATCCAGGCCAACCCGGATTTGCTGGTAACCTCTGGCTTGGCCAACAGCCGCGAGCATGGGCAAGGGCATTACGATCGCTTTCGGCATCGGCTGATCATTCCGATTCATGATGAAAAAGGGCAGGTAGTCGCCTTTGGCGGTCGGGCGTTGGTAGGCCAGAACGGGGAAGAGGACAAGCCCAAGTATCTCAATTCCCCCGAAACCATCGTGTACCACAAGAGCAACGTGCTTTACGGCTTCTATCAGGCACGCGAAGCGATTCGCCAGCAAAAGGCCGCGGTGGTGATGGAAGGCTATTTTGACGTGATGACGGCACATCTGGCGGGGGTCACCGAGGCCGTCGGCTCCTGTGGCACGGCGATGACGGACAGTCATCTCAAGCTGCTGACCCGGTTTGGGGCCGAAACGGTCTATCTGGCCTTCGACTCGGATGAGGCGGGCCTGAAAGCCGCCATGAGCGCGATTAGCCTGATTGAGCCGTACATGGGCAGCACCGACCTGCAATTGAAGGTGCTGATTGTGCCCAACGGCAAAGACCCGGATGATTTCATCCGCCAGCAGGGTGGAGAGGCTTTCCGGGGCCTGATGCGGGATGCCTCGAATTTCCTTGTCTTCAAGTTCGATATGGCCATCCGAGGGTTGGACATCCGGACATCCGAAGGCCGGATTCAGGCCGCCAACCGGTTGACGCCGCTGCTTGGGAATCTCCACCGTCCGTCCGTCCGGGCAGAGTACCTGAAAACATATGCCGAGAAAATCGGGATTTCGGAAGAAGCCCTGGCGTTGGAGGTAAAACGCTACGAACAGAGCCAGCCGGGCTTCGTTCGGCCCGTCAGGAAAGAGTTTCAGGATTTCGGACAGAAAAAGGCAATTTCAAAATATGGTTCGACTTCATTCAAGAGACAACAGCCGATTATGACCGACAACCTGTCGGAATTGCGGCAAAATCTCTCCTCTCGGCAAGCAACCACTGAAAAAAACCTGTTGCGATTGTTCTTATATAATTCCGAAAGTCTTGTGACCATGATGCGCTTTGTTGAAAATCAAACCTTGAGCTTGACCGATCCGCTCCATCAGGAGCTGTTGGCTGGGCTGTGCAACGTGGCTTCGGGACCGGACTTCCCGGAAACTGATCCTTCGGACAATGGCATTTTGGGAACTTTGATTGACAGAATGAATCATCTATACTTGGACAAACCGGATATGTGCAACACGTTTGCCGAACTGGTATTGACAGCGGAGGCCTTTGGGGATTCACTCGGTTTGAATGAGCTTCAAGGGACCCAACTCAGGGAGAAGGTTGAACAATTGGCGGAACAGCACGTTCAACAGCTTGCCCATTGTCGCAAGACACATCAACTGCAAGCCATCAAGACCAATACCTTGCAGAATGAAGGGGATGCCATTGCACTGACGCATCAGTTTCATGCCCATCTGCGTCCGGCTGTGCCTGCCGAATCGAATCAGGCGAATTGAACGAATGAAAGTGATTACTTATTTAAGTTATTTCAGAAATTATGTATTGTCTCAAGCAATAAGGGATGGACAGCAATGACCAAACGGAGATCCTCAAAAAAGAGCGAAGATTCCCTCCTTGCCATGATCAGCAAGACGGAACGGGGCCGCGAAGAACGCAGCGGCATTGATGAAATTCTTTCCGTTGATGACGGTGAGGCCGATAATATCGGTTCCCTGTTTAACGACGGAGCCGCCAGCAGCAATGTGGCGCTTCTGGCCGGAGCCGGGGATGACGAAGCGGAAGAGGTTGTCTTTACCGCAGAAACGCGCGGCTTGACGTTGGATGATCCCGTCCGCATGTACCTCCGTGAAATCGGTCGTATTCCATTGCTGACCGGTGAGGAAGAGATCGATTTGGCCCGCAAGATTGTCGAAGGCGGCGAGAGCGGCGCCCGCGCCAAGCAAAAACTGGTGCAAGCCAACCTGCGTCTGGTGGTTTCGATTGCCAAAAAATACGTGGGTCGCGGCATGCTGTTTCTGGACCTGATCCAGGAAGGCAACCTGGGCTTGATTCGTGCGGCTGAGAAATTTGATCACGAGCGCGGCTACAAGTTCTCGACGTATGCCACCTGGTGGATTCGTCAGGCCATCACGCGCGCCATTGCGGATCAGGCGCGCACCATCCGGATTCCGGTGCATATGGTGGAAACCATCAACAAGCTCAAAAAGATTACCCGCAAGCTGGCGCAAGAGCTAAGCCGTAAGCCGACCGAAGAAGAGTTGGCGACTGCAATGGCCATCAGCGTGCCGAAACTGCGCGATATTATCAAGGTGGCGCAAGAGCCGTTGTCGCTGGAAACGCCCATTGGCAAAGAAGAAGATTCGCGTCTGGGTGATTTCATTGAGGACCGTGAAGCGAAAGCCCCGGCCACAACTGTTGCGCACGAATTGCTGCGCGAAGATCTGACCGAAGTGCTAAGCAGTCTGTCACCACGGGAGCGTGATGTCCTGCGTCTCCGGTTCGGTTTGGATGATGGCCGTCAGCGTACGCTGGAAGAAGTGGGCCAGTTGTTTGGCGTCACCCGCGAGCGGATTCGTCAGATTGAAGCGAAAGCCCTGCGCAAGCTGCGTCATCCCAACCGCAGCCGCCGTCTGAAAGAATACATTGAGTAAAAAACCGGCTGACTGAACATTGAAAAAGCGCTCCGAATTGCGAAGTTCGGGGCGCTTTTTGCTTCGATAGGTCAGGAAAAATGAAGAAGAATTAATTAAGATGAAGCGCGATTAAAACCGGCGGTTTTGCGTCTCTTCATGATGGGAGCGAATGCGCAGTCTGACGGGAGCCAAACGCCAGGCGGAAAAAGCCTTCAGCATCAAAATCAAGGTTCCTGTCATCAGCAACAGCATTTCCACGCTCATGCAACGCTTCCTTTCATATGCTTGTTTTACTTTCCCTGGATGAGTGCGGCGCAAACCCTTCCTGGGCAGCCCTCTTTCTTATCGCTCAGTCTTGAGACGCCAACAAGGTAAATGAACCTTATTGTATTTTTAACAATTATAATCCTTCCGCTTGGATTTGTATAGGTGGAAAATGGAGGATTTTTGTTGCGTTACAATAACGCGAATTTGCTTAGAAGCCGCCAATACCGGCTTGCCGCAAGCTATGCAAAAGAATATCGCTTATTTTGCTGAACAAGGTGACGTAAATTAGTAGCAGTGTGGTGAAAAACAGCCCAAGTCCAAACAGAAAACTCAGCACTTTAAAACACGCGGCCAGTTTATCCAGCGTACTCCGAATTTCCTGTTCTAAAAAATGTTGCGCACGCTCCAACGATTGATCGAGTGTCCCGGCTTCCTCGCCCGTCTCAATCATTTCCATGATCTCCCCCGGCAATTGCCCTGCGCCTGATAAAGAGACGGAGAGGGTTTCTCCGGCCTGCAACGACTCTTCCGCCGGTGCATAGCCTTCTCGGATGAAGACGTTCATGATGCTGCCGGTTGCAAGCCGAACGGCATCGCTTAAGGTCAGCCCGGACTGATACCCCATATGCAGGCTGGTGATAAAGTTGTCGTTTTGGGTGAGTTGGACAAAACGGTTCAAGACAGGAATATAAAGCACTCCTTCATCCAGCACTTTGCGACCATATGTTGTTTGATAGAACCAATAGGCCGCCGCACCCGCCAGCACTGTGCCAATTATCATCACAAACGGCCAGCTCCCGGTCAGCAATGTCAGGTGTTGGGTGAAATCGGAGGTTTCCACCTCTATTCCCTTGGAAAGCGTCAGGCCATTCACAACGGGGAAAACGAGTCCCAGGTAAACGGCAACATTCAGCAACACCACCAGAATCACCACGAGCGGATAGAGCAGCAACTGCATTAAACGGCGTTGCGTCTGCTGACGCCGTTCCAACAGATCGGCCATCCGGTTCAGCACTTGTTCCAATTCACCGCTCTGTTCGCCGATGTCAACCATGTGGGCATAAAGTTCGCCGAAGGCGTCTTCATGCAGGGTAATGGCTTCGCTGAAAGTAGTGCCTTGCAACAACTGCTGGTGCATTTGCCTGGCGATGCCACGCAGTTTTTTGTCTTTGGCATAGTGGGCCTGT
>CAZXUP010000222.1:4766-5027 GCA_964643815.1 uncultured Vampirovibrionales bacterium | reverse complement strand
TGGCAATTGGGCTGTGTCATGCTCATTTTGAACAAACTTACAGGATAACTTCTAGCTCTCTCTTCAAAATACGGGGTAGATACCTCTTGTATATGTACAAAAACAATCTTATATATTCTTGTGCTAGTAAAATGACCGCCCATCAAGGCGGCCATTTTCAAAAACCGGAAATAAAAGACCCTTTGAAAGCCCTAGTTAACAGCCCCAGACGAAACTTTTTCCTCAACTGGGGAGGCTTTTACGATTTCATCCCGACTTAAA
>CAZXUP010000222.1:0-4756 GCA_964643815.1 uncultured Vampirovibrionales bacterium | reverse complement strand
CACCGGTTTTGAATTTTCAGACAAGCGGCCTTCCGGCAGCTTGCGAGCTAACAGAATAACGCCAGCCGCAATCGCCATTATCAGCCACAGGCTGCCTTCGCCCTCTTTGGTGCCGACCAACAAACCAGCCAGCGCCGCCGAGGCATAAGAAGCCATCGTGCCACACAACAGGGCACGAAAGCCCAGTTCGGCGAGATCTTTTTTGCGCGTCGGAGCCATTTCGCCAATGCCGCCGATTTGCATCGCAATGGAACTGAAGTTGGCGAAACCGCAGAGGGCAAAGCTGGCAATCGCCAGCGAGCGCGGATCGAGCGTGTCTTTGATGGGCGAGAGCGAGGCATAGGCCACAAACTCGTTAATCACCATCTTGGTGCCCATCAGGCCGCCCACAATATTGGCATCCTGCGCCGGAACACCCAGCAACAGCGCCACCACCGAAAACACGCTGCCCAGAATAACATTCAGGGATAAATGATTCAGATCCAGACCCACAAACGCCAGGCTAAAACCGTTTGCGGCCAGCGCCAGGCCTGCCTGCCCAATCCCATAGTCAATCAGGTTAATCAGCGCGATAAAGGCAATCAGCATCGCCGAGACGTTCAGGCCGATTTTCAGGCCTTCGGACGCTCCCCGGGCCGCCGCATCGATGATATTGACGCTTTCCTTTTCAATTTCCAGCTTCACTTCGCCCCGGGTAAGGGATTGTTCGGTCTCCGGGCAAACCAGTTTGGCCATCACCAGCGCTCCCGGCACAGCCATCAGGCTGGCCGTCAGCAGGTACTCAGCCGGAATGCCCATCTGGATGTAAACCGCCATCACGCCGCCCGCGATACAGGCCATACTGCCCGCCATCACGGCCAGCAATTCGGAGCGTGTCATCGTGGGAACATAGGGCTTCACCAGCAACTGGGCTTCAATCTGCCCCACAAAGATGCTGGCCGCGTTGGACAGCGCTTCGGAGCCGCTGGCCCCCATCAGCTTGTAGACCACCCAGGCAACCACTTTGACCACGCGCTGCATCAGGCCGATGTGATAGGCAATGCCCACCAAAGCCGCTACAAAAATGATGGTCGGAACCAGCTTGAAGGCGAAAATAAAGCTGCTGCCCGGCCCAAAAACCTCGTTCAGCTTGTCCGGCTGACCCACCAGAAAGCCAAACACAAAAGCGGCGCCCGCATCGGAGAAGCTGAGCAGCTTTTCGATGCCCTGGCCCAGCGTATGAAACAGGTCACGCCCCAGCGGCACTTTCAGACAAAAGACTGCCAGCAGCACCTGCAAGGCCAAACCGCTGACAATCAGCCGCCAGTTAATGGCCGAGCGGTTATTGGAGAGCAGATACGCCGTCAGCAACAGGGCCGCAATGCCGATTAAGCCGGTAAATGGGGTCATCGCAATACTTCCTTCCAGATTCGAATCGTACTCATCTAAAAACCGGCCCCCTTCAAAAATTGCAAAAAACCGGCCCTTCTCGTATATCTACCATACCAGAACCGAAAGGAAAAACATGCGCATCCCACCCATACGCTTTGGCGTCCTCCACCCTGTCAACGTCCATTCTCCAAATCAAACAGGGATCGACGGCCTTGAGGCGTATGAACACCGCAAAGTGCAATACAAAACCGTCACCGTCCAGGTAGCCGGATTGCAGGATACTGCACAATTCAACCTGATTCAGCAGGATGATGAGAACGGCCTGATTCGTCTAATCGCCGCGGATGACGGCTCGTTGCTGTTACAAAGATCCGACCTCTCGCTTCCCCTCATGAAAAGATTACCAAGCATCACGCAGGATGTATTTAATCAGGTCGGGCAATTCATCTACGCCATGCCATTTCCGGAAGAAGTCAAAACGTTTTTCCGTGCCGCCTATTACCAAACCGCCGCCCGCGAAGGATACCCAACGCCCAACCCCTTGCCTCGAAAAACAAAGCCTCCCAGCGCTTAACTCAATTTGCCGATTAATCGTTTGCCCGCTATGATGGGCGCATCTTACATTTTCCAGAAGCTTGGTGATTCATGACAACCTCACCCATCTCCATTCAGCCGCTTCAAAGCTACGAAGAGACCCTTCAGTTTCTCGACGGCCTGGATGTTTCGGCGATGAAACTGGGCCTGGCCCGTATGGAGAAAATTCTGGCGACGCTCAACCATCCGCAAGACAGCCTGCCCATGGTGCATGTGGCTGGCACCAACGGCAAAGGCTCGGTGACGGCGATGCTGGCATCGGTTTTGAAAACCGCCGGTTACACCGTGGGCACGTTCACCAGCCCGCATCTGGTGCATGTGCGCGAACGCATCGCCATCAACGGAAATCCCATTTTGGCGGATGATTTTCAATTTGAAGTGAACGCATTGAAAACCCATCTGGAAACGCTCGGCTGGCCTCGGGATGAATGGCCGACGTATTTTGAATTTTTAAACGTGATCGCCTACCAGTATTTCAAACGTAAAAACGTGGATATCACCGTGTTTGAAACCGGACTCGGCGGGCGGCTGGATTCGACCAATGTCGTCAGACAACCCAATATAACCATCATCACCAGCATCGGTTTTGACCACATGCAACACCTGGGAGACACGCTGGCCGCCATCGCCGCTGAAAAGGCGGGCATTTTGAAAACGGGCGTGCCACTGGTGTTGGGACCGAACATTCCGGCGGAAGCGCGGGCCGTTATTTTGCATCAGGCTGAAAAAGCAGAAGCACCGGTTGCATTGGCATCCAGCGATTCGTTGATCATCGATCCAGACTCAAACCCGGCAGAAGGCTTACGCGTTCAAAACCAAGCCACAGGGCAAGATTATGCACTGGGTTTGCCGGGGCCTTATCAGAAAGAAAATCTCGCAACCGTGTTGGCCGCAGTGCAACAATTGCGCCAACAGGGCTATGACATTTTAGAACCGCATGTACAGGCAGGCTTGCTGCAAACCCGCTGGCCGGTACGGTTCCAGTATTTTGAAAATGAAAATTTATTGTTGGATGGTTCACACAACGCCGATGGTTTTGCCAGCTTGCAAGCGGGTTTGGAATTTTATTTCAAAAATCGTGCGCCGGTTTGGGTAGTAAGCTTACGCGCCAACCGCACGCCGGATGCCTTGTTGCAAACCATGCAGGCATTGCCGAAACCGCTGGGTATTATTGTGACGCAAGCAGAACCCGCACATTTGTATCATGCGCCACAGGTTTTAGCAGAAGCGATTGAAAGCGCCTTGAAACCGGAGTACCCGGTCAAAACAGCAAAGCATCCGGGTAATGCCTATGCGCTTTTATGCGAAATGCAACAACAGCATGCGGCGCAAAATCCGTTGGGCATCGTCACCGGATCGTTGTACACCGCCGGTGAAATTTTGCACACCCTGGAGCAATCAGACCGTTAAAAGCTGTTTACAGTTAGGGGCTACAAGGCGCTAGGAGCGGAGATGAGGAGCGTATAGACAATACGTGACGAAATCGAGCATCCGACGCAACGCAGTAGACGCAACTGTAAACAGCTTTCAAGCAAATCGTTACCTTTACATATTGTTGTAGTGTGTTGTCCAGCCTACGCGCCAGTCCTATACTAGACTCACTTTCATGGTGCGGATTTATTATTTTCACCGCGCCACCGGCCAACAACGTGATATCGGCGAGAGCTAGAGGAGTTTAAAGAGCAGCCCCATGCAAAAAACATTTCTCAAATTTGTCGTGTTTGAGTTGGTGGAACGGGTTGCCCGCTTCAGGCTGTTGCTGAACGAATGCGCCGACCAGTTGTACGAAACCGCACCCGCATTGAAAGAAACGCTGTTTAACGAAGCTGAAAAATTGGAAAATTCGCTGCTCTCTCACAAATCGCAGCTCAATAAATTATTTACCGAAGACACCGGCAGACAATCCATCAACCTGGAACCGGTACTGGCCGATGTGTATGCGCGCCTGTGCGAACTCGGCAACATCTTGCTCAATCTCAAACAATTCAGCGTCGAAGCGGAAACCCACCTCTTCCTCAAAGACGCCCTCCCAGCCGATCTCACCAAAAACGCGGGCGAGCAATCCGTGTTTTTGACCGCCGAAGGAACACGCAACGCAATTGCTTCCAATGCGTTGCCAAACGTTTTGATTGATTCGCTGTCTGTGTTGCAAAAAAATAACCCGCTGGCCTGGGTGGGCCTGACGCAAGCCTACAGCCAACACCTGCTGGCCGATTCTTCGGCGCTGGAAACACTAAAACAGGAACTGAAAAAACGTGGGCAAAAAAACCTAACGGATGCAACGCTGAATGCCCTGGTTTTGCACGCACTCAACCTGCGCCTGCTGGGTCCGGCGTATTACTTCCACGCGCTCAGCGAAGCGGTGTTTGCCCAGGATGAAGCGTATCTCCACATTGTGGAACCGGCTCTGTTTTATGGCTTGAACCACCAGAATTTCACGCACAAAAGCCTCGTGATTTTGCACGAAGCCTGCGAGCGTCACAAGGCGGAGAGTCAATCCGATTTGGAACCGCTCTCGGAAGAATTACTGTCCACTCTGTTTCGCGCGGTGGAAAAAGCGATTCCCGCCAAGGCCGCATTTCAGGGGAAACACCTGGAGCGCGCCATCCAGTTGCAAGAGCGCCTGAACCAGGGCGTGTTGCTCAGCAGCACACCGTTGTATCCGGTGGGCGAAGTGGAAGAGGCGCTGACCAAGCAACGCGGGCAAGATGATTTTTCCATCTACGCCGTGCTGGGCATGATGACCGAGTACCCGCACAACCCGCATTCACGATTTCACGCGGGTTGTGCG
>CAZXUP010000221.1:0-5029 GCA_964643815.1 uncultured Vampirovibrionales bacterium | reverse complement strand
TACCTGCTGCTGGTTATTTATCTTGGAAACCCTAAGCAGGGCGTGTTTGAAGCCATTTCGGAAATGTGCCGCCTGCTGAAAGGAAACTTGTGGCGCACGGCGGGCCTGGGCTTTGTGGCCTTCCTGCCACTTTTGATTTTTGTGGTGCTTCTGGTGCTGCTTATGTTAATTGGTGTTTTTGTGGGCGCCCTGGTTGTTGCCATCATACAAAATAAGGAGTCGCTGGAACCATTGCTTGCAGTGCTGTATGGGATATTAATGGGCGTGAATTCCTGGATTTCCCTGGTGGTAGGACAAGGCGGCTTGTACTTTGTGTTATATCGCTACTATTACGACTTGAAGCAACGCGCTGCCGCCTGAATCTTCTTACTCAGCCGCATCTCATTCAAATGCAGTAAAATTGCCGAAAAACAGCAATTTTGCAGGTGGTTTGTATATCAGTAAAATATCAACCTGGCGTTCGCTATGTTACACTGATTACAGAGTGTGAAGGTTCTCCAAGTCCATGAAAAAGCGCTTTTACGATCAGGATCCGGCCATCTCCCGGGCTGTTGAAGTGTTGATGCTGCTGCCCGAAGAGATGCAGTCCATTATCGCGGACGGCATGTCGCTGATTGCCGAGGAAGAGTTCAAGGCAAACGAGCTTTTGAACGATTTCCGCTCCATTGGGACGGACAAGGTGCTGGCGATTTACAAGTCGAAGCAAAAAAAGCGCAAGTATGACAAAAATCCCAGTACGCACCGGGCGATGAATTATATGATGGTGCTGTCGCCGGAAAACCGCTTGCTGATTTCCAAAAAAATTGTTGAGTTGATGGGCTATGTTCAGGACTATCTGAAAGCGTGCCAGGCCAATCATGTGGATGCGGATAATCTGGTGGTTGGTAACCTGACGGATGTGTATGTCAAGTTCGGTTCGGATGAAACCCGGCAGTTTTTGCGGGCGGTGCAGCAAGAATTCAAGCGCAAACTGGAAAGCGAGCCGGTGGTTCCACCCAAGCCGAAAGATGACGACAAGCAAAGTAACGGCTTTGTGAAGCAGGTCAATCTCCAGGAAGCTATTCGTGATGAAGGCCTGGGCATGCGTATTAAGGGTGATTTGAAATAAGCCTGCCGCTACGGTGTGGCATGGGGAATCAGCGCATCCGCAATCAGAGATTCGGCGTTCAGCATGATAGGGTCGCCGTCACCGGGCAACACGGTTTTGACCTTGAACGCGCGTAAACGTTGGAGGCCCTCCGCCGCTTTCGCTTTGTCACAGTATTTATCATCTGGCAACATGGACAGATGTTGGAGCGGTTTGCCAATCAAGGCATCGCCCAAAATCAAAATCTGGCGTTCCGGCAGATACAAGGCCGACTCGCCGGGAGATTTCTGATGGGGCAGATGGATGACCTGCCAGCCACCGGGCAAGACATCGCCATCCCGCATCAGGCCATCCGGTTTCAGCGTCATCAACGGGGCATCGTCTTCGGGCGTCAGAACCGGAATCTCAAAGTGTTTCCCAAACTCTTCCGCGGCGCGTTCATGATCGCGATTGGTAATGACAATAAACTGGGGCGGTGGTAAGGGTGTAAAACCGGGCAGCACATCGGAGCCCGCGCACGGGGGATCGACGATAAAGGCTGCCTGATCGGCGGTTTGAATGAGATAGCCGTTGAAGTGCATTTCTTTTTCTTCCGAGAACACGGACCACATCCAGATGCCATCCATGACTTTATGTGGAAAATTACGCTCGTGCAGGGCGTCATGCATCGCTTGGTAGTGCTGGTAGGTATCGGTCATTGGGTCTCTTCTTTAACGCTGTATGCAATGAATCCTGTGTACTGTAGCTGCCTTGTCGCTTTTTGTCAAAGCAGGCGGAGCTTCAAATAATACCGGATGGGGTTGTTTTAGCGAAGAATGGCTAGTGTTCAGTAGACAAGTGGTGAATTGTCAGCTCAGCCGAGTCTGTTCACAATAATGGGTCAGGGTCACCATCAACCTTAGCGCACGGAATCTGAGCCGATGCGTTACTGGAACAGAGGAGACTAGGGTTATGCATATGGAAGATCAATACGGTACGGACAGCATCAGAGACACGGAAGAATTTCAGGAGAAGGCCAGTCAGGTTAAAGAACGCGTTCGGAGCGCAAAAGAAAAAGTGACTCAGCAGGCAGATAGCCTGAAAGAGCGTTGGAACGCGCAAGCGGATCAGTGGGGCAATCAATTCAATCGCGGCATTGATACGGCGCGTGGAAAAACCTCGGCTGGCTTGCGCACAACGTCACAACGCATTCAAAATCTGGCTGTTTACATGGAAGAGCATGACGCGCAGCACATGTCGGAAACCGCAGTGCGCTCATCCCGCGAGTTTGTTCGCAAGCATCCGGGCAGAAGCCTGTTGTTTGGGATGCTGGCTGGACTCTTGCTGGGCCGGGCTCTTTTGCGCCGTTAGATAGTCATAAAACTCGCCTGAAATCCATCCTTCCTTAAATCTCTAACCAAAGAAAGGAGACAGGCACGATGAGTTCCATGCTTTCCGAACCTGGGGTGAACGAACGGATCGGAATGGTTGATTTGCTTCGGGAGCTTTTCAGTAAAGTCAACGAGTTATTCAGCACCCAGATTCAACTGGCGAAAACGGAAGTGAAAGTTGAGAGCCAGAAATTTGCTGTGGCCCTTGTTTATGGCGCTGTAGCCCTGGTTCTTGGTTTTGTGTTTTTGTTGTTGCTGGCGGTCAGCTTGATTTTTGTTTTGGCAAAACCGTTGGGCTATATCTGGGCGTCGTTGATTACAACCGTGCTGTTCCTGCTTTTCGCCGGAATTGCGGCCCTGCTGATGCGCCGTGAAGTCCGAAAAAATACGGGCGTCATTGATGTTTAAGAGGATAAGGGAAAAGATGAGGATACAGAGATGACCACGACATCCGAACTGCGTCATAAAATCGAACGCCAGGGCGAAGAGATATCGCAAATTGCCAGGCGGATCGAAAACCGTTTTGAGCACTACACCGATTGGCGGGGGACTGTCCAGGAACGTCCGCTGCAAAGTGTCGGTGTTGCCGTGGGTCTTGGCGTTTTGCTGTCCGGCGTTGCGCTGCCGTTGCTCAGGTGGTCCGGGCGGCAAACCTTTGGGTTGGCCCAGGCCGGACTGATGGCGTTTCTGACAGCGAAAGCCAGAAATAAACTGTTGCACGAAGGCGATGGGCATCACCATCGTCATGCCCGGATTTGACCGAATTTGAAATCTTACGGCAACAGGGCGCATTGCAAGCAGACTAAATAGGCCGGAGCAATTACGCTCCGGCCTAGGTTCTACCCCTCTACTCGGTTATCTGTTTCTGCCGAGTTTGCGTGGAGGTGCTGCGGTTGCATCACTGGCTATATCAAGCGATGCCGCAACAAAATCCGTCTCTGGTATTGCCCGGGAAGTCATCAACGCGAGGTGATGCCGTCCTGTTTTTGATGAACAAACCAGCCCTGCTTTATGGTGGGATTTCTCCAGCCGTCTCGTCGATATTTGTGGGATGTAATCTGCTCTTGCTTGTATAAAAACAATTGTTTGGGTTTTGATGTTAGCCTATTAAGAATTGTTACAGAGACTCTGGGTGCTCACCCGCAGAGTATTGTCAACAGTGGATTCGGGACCTTGCTGCTGTTACACTGTGCATGCACATAGGAGCAAGAGAGCGGATATGAAAGCGGAAATCATTGCGATTGGCAGCGAATTGTTGATTGGGGATGTCATTAACTCCAATGCTGCCTGGATTTCACGCGAGCTGGCCAGCCTGGGAATGGATGTCTATTACCATTTGACGGTGGGGGATAACCCGGCACGCATTCAGGGCGTGCTGGAGGAGTCGGCCAAACGTTCCGACCTGTTGATTTTTACCGGCGGCCTAGGCCCGACGGAAGATGATTTGACCGTTGTCACCATTGCAGACTACTTTAAAACGCCCCTGGAGGTGGATGAAGAATCCGCCGAAACCATCCGCAACTATTTCATTGCCCGCGATATGCCGATGTCGCCTTCCAATCTCAAGCAGGCCAAAAAGCCGCAAGGGGCCATCACGATCAAAAATCCGGTGGGCACTGCGCCGGGTATCGGCTGGGATGTATCCAAACACACCGGAAAGCCGACGTTGATCCTCGCGTTCCCGGGTGTTCCCAAAGAGCTGTACGCCATGTGGCCCCAGGGTGCCGAACTGATTCAGCAATGGCGGACGCAGTCCGGGGAAAGTTCGACGGTGTTGGTGACCCGTTACTTGCATTTCTTCGGGATTGGAGAATCCAAACTGGGAGAAGTGCTGTCGGATTTGATGCAAGCCTCCAACCCGACCGTGGCCCCGTATGTTGGAGAAGCCGCCGTCAAAATTCGGGTGGCGGCCAAGGCCGAAAGCCGGGAGCAGGCTAATGCCCTGATTGAGCCGGTGAAAGCTGAAATTGTGCAGCGGGTGGAACGTTATTATTACGGCGAAGAAGATGCCACGCTGGAAAGTGCTGTCGCGCAGCTTTTGACCGAAAGCGGACGTACGCTGGCTGTGGCCGAATCCTGTACGGGCGGGCTGATTAGCAGCCGTCTGACGGATATTTCGGGCAGCAGCGCGTATACGTTTATCAACATGATCACTTACGGAAACGAGGAGAAGAGCCGCTTTATCGGCGTCAGCCCGGAAACGCTCGCGGCGAAGGGAGCGGTCAGCCCGGAGGTGGCGGTGGAGATGGCGTTGGGCATTCGCGAGACGAGCGGTTGCAACCTTGGCTTGTCGGTGACCGGCATTGCGGGACCGGAAGGCGGCAGTGACGAAAAGCCCGTCGGTCTGGCCTATATCGGTATTTGTGGCCTCCCGGAGAACGAATCTGTCATTGTGAAAAAAGTATTGGTCAATCCCAAATACGCCCGCCGGGATATCAAGCATTGGTTTAGTCAGTATGCGCTGCACTTTTTGCACCAGGCGTTGCGTGGCGAGTTGCAAGGCGATTACCCGGAATTGTGCGGCTTGGTGGTCTGATCGTTCGGCTGATTGTCCTCGTCGGGAGTCGGATCG
>CAZXUP010000220.1:0-5039 GCA_964643815.1 uncultured Vampirovibrionales bacterium | reverse complement strand
CCGAGATGATTGCCCTGTTGAAGCCCCAGTTTGAGCATAAAGATTATCTCCAGGATAATCGCTTTAAAGGCGTGGTCAGGGGGATGGAAAGTCATCAGGCAATTTTGACCGGTGTGCTTACGGATTTGGCAGGTTTGTTGCCGGATTGGCGCTTGGTGGGTCTGGATTTTTCGCCGATTACAGGTCCTAAAGGGAATATCGAATACCTGCTTCACTATGCTCGGGGTGGCAAAGCCTTGAAATTACAGCCGTTGGAGCTATCCGGGGCGTTTACCCGGTCTATTATTGAGAAAAGTTACGAATTTCACGTCGCTTCGTAACGGAAAGTGGCGGTTTTTTAAAGTTTTCAGGCGCTGCGCCGAGAGCATGCCTGTGGAAAGTTTTCATGGAGCGAATCCCATGCAGTACCGGCAGAATCCCTATCGCAAGGACGAAGAACCCAAGGTGATCGCAATTTCCAAAGCCCAGACGGTGCATTCGACTACGTTGCTATGGCAAGTCGGCTTGGCTGTGGTTGCTTATCTTTGGGTGACTTTGCCACTGCAGTAAAAACGCATGATTAACGGGTGTGAATAGCAAACCGTTCTGAGATCAACACGCACCTGCGTGTGATTTTGAATTGACAAGGTGCGCGTCCTGGTCAAAAATCATTTTATGATGACCCAGACATCGTCCGAACAACTGGCTGCCCCGCAGGCGCAACCCGGCAAAAAAACTGCCCTGTATCAAAACCATGTGAGCCGGGGCGCTAAAATTGTCGATTTTTCCGGTTGGGATATGCCCTTGCAGTATGGCAAGGTGCTGGAAGAACACCATGCGGTGCGTCAGGCGGCGGGGTTGTTTGATATTTCCCACATGGGCCTGGTGACTGTCACCAGTGGCGATGTGGAAAAAACGCGTGCGTTTTTGGATCGGCTTGTTCCGCAGAATTTGCAAAAGCTGGTGCCGGGTAAGGCGGTGTATACGCAATTTCTCAACGAAAATGCGGGCATTATCGATGACATTATCGTCTATATGCTGCCTGCGTTTGCGCAGTTGAAAGCGTTTCAGGAATTTCTGATCATCTGCAACGCGGGGAACACGCCTACAGACATTGACTGGATGCGTCAACAAGCCCAGGTATTGGGGTTTGAGGACGTGAAAATCGAGTTGTTGTCCGATCGCTATTGCCTGTTTGCATTGCAAGGCCCCAGGTTTACGGAGGTATTGGCTCGCACCGGCGTCGATACGGATTTGTTGCCCAATCGCTTCCAGATTGCGGAAGCGGACATTCAGGGAACGCCGGTTTTGTTTTCCCGGACGGGTTACACGGGCGAAGACGGTGTGGAAATTGTTGTGCCGCTGGCGCAAACCGATGCGCTCTGGAGTCTGCTGCTGCAGTTGGGCGAGCCGGTTGGGCTGAAGCCGATTGGCTTGGCCGCCCGCGATACCTTGCGCCTGGAAGCCGCCTATCCCTTGCACGGGCATGATATTTCCGAGAACGACACGCCGCTGGAGGCCGATTTGGGTTGGTCGGTCAAGCTGGATAAGCCGTCGGATTTCATCGGCAAAGCGACGCTGGCTAAGCAACAGCAAGCGGGGCTTGCAAAACAGTTTGTCTGCTTTACCATTAACAAACGCACCATCGCCCGGCAGCACGATCCTATTTTTAAGGACGGTGTTCAGGTGGGCGAAGTGACGAGTGGATCGATTTCACCCCTGCTCAATACCCCGATTGGCATGGGCTATGTAAAAACCGGTATTGTTGCCGGAGCGGGAGAAACTATCGGAGAAACTGTCCAGGTTCGCGTGCGTGGCGCGGATGTGGATGCGACCATTGTGGAAAGACCGTTTTATAAACGATAACGAGGCAAGGAGAGATCGTTCATGTCCGCAGAATACACGATGCCGGATGATGTGCTATTGGCAGAAACCCATGAATACCTTCGCATGATGGATGATGACCGGGCGCGAGTCGGTATTACGGAATACGCTGCCGGACAGTTGGGCGATATTGTTTTTGTGGAATTGCCGGATATCGGGCAGAGTTTTGATCAGGGCGAATCGTTCGGTTCGATTGAATCGGTGAAAGCCCAGTCGGATCTGTATTTGCCGGTTTCCGGCGAAGTGATTGCCGTCAATACGCAATTGGGCGAAGAGCCGGCCATGGTGAATGACGATCCCTACAATGGCGGTTGGATGCTGGAAATTTTAATCTCGAAACCGGATGAAGTGAAAAAACTTCTCGGTTCGAGCGCATATCTTAAGTTTATCGAAGAATCCAATTAATAAGCCTGCTCTGCATGTTGGCCGTGCCTCTTGGAGTGGTTTCGCCTTCGTACTATAATGGCCTCGAGTCGGAATTCAAAAAGTGGTAAAGCGACTTCAGCCGTTTCCGCTAATCGTGTGTGAAAGAAAGCAAGGCCATGCATAATTTCTTGCCTCATACCGAGGTTGATCGCCAGGCGATGCTGGCAAAAATTGGGGTTAAAAATATTGATGCGCTGTTTGCCGATATTCCCGGTGAACTGAGAAATAATATCCGTTACCAAGTCCTGCCTGCCAAAGGCTTAAGCGAAGTGGAACTGCAAGCGGAACTGACCAGCCTGGCGCAACAAAACCAGGGCGCGCCGATGGCCTGCTTTTTGGGTGGTGGCGCCTATGCGCGCTTTATCCCGATGGTGATTAACAACCTCGCCAGCCGCTCCGAATTTTATACGGCCTACACGCCCTATCAGCCCGAAATCGCCCAAGGCACGCTGCAGGTGACGTATGAATTCCAGACGATGATTTGTGAGCTGACCGGCATGGATGTGGCGAACGCGTCTGTCTACGATGGCGCGTCTGCGGTCACCGAGGCTGCGTTGATGGCGATGCGCGTGACCAAACGGAACCGCGTGCTGATTTCAGATACCGTCCATCCCGATTATCGCCAAGTACTTAAAACCTATCTGGACGGGCTTGGTGGCGTGGAACTCGTGGAATTCAATCTTGCCGATAGCGCCACGGTTTTAAAAAGCGATGACAAGCAGACGGCGTGTGTCATTATTCAGGTGCCCGATTATCTGGGTGCGGTGGACGAACCGGGGGCGATTCGCCAGTTTTGTGAAACTACGGGCGCGCTGTTGATTGTGTCGGCTGAGCCGGTGTCGCTGGGTGTGCTGAAAGCGCCCGGCAGTTATGGTGCTGATATCGTGACGGGTGATATTCAGCCCTTGGGAAATAATTTATCGTTTGGCGGTCCGTATGGTGGTTATATTGCCTGCCGCAGCAAGTATCTGCGGCAATTGCCGGGGCGTCTGGTCGGCAAAACGGTCGATAAAACCGGCAAGCAATGCTACACGCTCACCTTGCAAACGCGCGAGCAACATATTCGCCGCGAAAAAGCGACCAGCAACATTTGTACCAACCAAGCGCTCAATGTTCTCAAGGCCACGATTTTTCTATCGTTAGTCGGTCCTAACGGCCTGAAGCACCTGTCCAATGTGTCGATGCAGCGGGCGCATGCATTGGCTGAGCGCTTGCAAAAATTGCCGGGCGTTCAACTGTATCAACCCAATCAGTCGTTTCTGTTTGAGTTTGCGATGCAGTTTCCGGTGCCGGTTCAAGGCTTGCTCAGACACCTGGAACAACGCGGCATCCTGGGCGGTATCGAACTGGAACGTTTCTACCCGGACGCCAAAAACGTGTTGCTGATTACCTGCACCGAAATGACCACAGCCGATCACATCAATCAGTATGTCCGGGCGGTTGAGGAGTATCTGCGAACCGCACCCGGGGCACCGGTCGCCAAGCTGGAAAGTCGCGCAAGAATGGAGGTTGTCCGCTAATGAACGCCAACGTGTTGGAGCCTTCTATTTTCGATCTGTCCCGCCCGGGGGCGAGCGCTTTATCATTGCCACCGATTGGCGTTGACGAAAAATCACCAGACGATTTTCTGCCGACGGCGATGTTGCGCGATGCGAATCCGCGTTTGCCGGAAGTATCGCAACTGGAAGTGATGCGCCATTTCCTGCGTCTGTCGCAACTCAATCACTGCATCGATAAAGAGTTTTATCCGCTGGGCAGTTGCACGATGAAATACAATCCCAAGGTGTGTGATTTCTACGGCATGCTGGATGGGTTGACGCGCCTGCATCCGATGACGCCGGATCATCTCAGCCAGGGCGCGCTGAAAATTATTTACACGTTACAACAGTATCTGGCCGATATCACCGGCTTTGATGCAGTCAGCCTACAGCCCGCTGCCGGTGCGCAAGGCGAGCTGGTCGGCATCATGATGATTAAAAAGCATTTTGAGCAGTTGGGCCAGTTGCAACGCAATGAAGTGATCGTGCCGGATTCCGCGCATGGCACCAACCCGGCATCGGCGGCGATGTGCGGTTTTAAAGTGGTTGAGATTAAGTCCACCAGTGGTGGTTTAGTCGATGTTGAAAAACTGAAAGCGGTGCTTTCCGATAAAACAGCCGCCCTGATGCTGACCAATCCCAGCACGGTGGGCCTGTTTGAAAAAGATATTTTAGAAATTACTCGCCTGGTGCATGAGGCCGGTGGCTTGATGTATTACGACGGCGCCAACCTGAATGCGGTGATGGGACAGGCCAAGCCCGCCGAGATGGGTTTTGACGTGATGCACATCAACACGCACAAAACCTTTGCCACGCCGCATGGCGGTGGCGGCCCCGGATGCGGGCCGGTGGCGGTGAATAAAACATTGGCGCCCTATCTGCCGATCCCGGTGGCGGCGTTTGATGGCGAACATTATTTTCTTGATGCCAATCTGCCGCTGTCTGTTGGGAAGGTGAAGGCGTTCTATGGCAACTTCGAAATGATCGCGCGTGCGCTGACGTATATTTTGGCATACGGCTCGGAAGGGCTATCTCAGGTGAGTCAGGATGCCGTGCTGAACGCAAATTATCTCAAAGAATGCCTGAAGGATGATTATCAGGTGGCGTTCGATTCGGTCTGCAAGCACGAATTTATTTTGACCAACGCCAGGCAAAAGGTGATCGATCCGCATCTATCCACAATGGCGATTGTGAAGCGCCTGATGGATTATG
>CAZXUP010000219.1:3154-5040 GCA_964643815.1 uncultured Vampirovibrionales bacterium | reverse complement strand
CCATCCCTCCTTGACTGCCTTCAACCAATGACGAAACTTACAGGATATGTTCTAGTTTTTGGTTTTGAGTGCTTTCACCGCGCGAGGCTTTACGTCCACCTTGGCGCAATCGGCAGCCACGGGGCAGACATCGCAGCGGGGTCCGATGGGTTTGCAGGTTTGCTGACCGTGTAGCACCAGCACCGTGTTGATGATATTCCAGTATGGGGCGGGCAGCTTGGCGCGTAAGGTCATCTCGGTTTCTTCGGGGGTTTTGGTGACGATGTAGCCCAGACGATTGCAAATGCGGTGCACATGCGTATCCACGCAGATGGCGGGCAGTCCGTGTCCCAGCCCTACCACCAGGTTGGCGGTTTTTCGGCCCACGCCCTTAAACTGCAATAATTCGTCAATGGTATTTGGCACCTGGCCATTGTAGTCATCCAGCAGTTTCCGCGAAAAATCCAGAATAGTTTGCGCCTTGGTTTTGTAGAAGCCCACCGGAAACACCAGCTTTTCAATGGTTTGGGCATCCAGCGTCACCATTTTTTGAGGAGTGTCGGCCAACGCAAACAGGCGCTCGCTGGCCGGAATCGTGACTTCATCTTTGGTTCGCAGGCTGAGCACGCAGGCCACCAGTACCTTGTACGGATTATGCCGTGTCAGCTCGCCCATCGGGTGCACATCGTAACAGGCGGCCAGACAATCCAGGACACGCCCGATGGTGATAGCGTCCATACTGGGTGATATCAACCCTGCTGTTGTTTCTATCGCAGTGGTGTTGGCCTTTTTAGGCTTGGAAACTCGGGTGGATGGAGGATTCATGGCCTGCTTGATGGTTTTTTGATGCTTTCGATACTATCATTAAAAAGCTGACCCATGAACGTGGAGATTATTTGAGTGGACTTTGAGAGCCGCTTCGATGAAGCCCTGAAGGCTTACGAAGCGGAAGAGTACCCGCAGGCGCTGGCATTGTTTCAAGAGGTGGCCAAGATTAGGCCCTATGCCAGTGAAGTACAGCTGAATATCGGCAACGTCCACTTCAAGCTGGAGCATCCGGACAGGGCCGAGGAGCATTTTCGCAAGGCGATTGAGCTGGACCCGCTGGAAGCCAACGCGTATCTCAACCTGGGAAACCTGTACTTCAAGATGTCCCGTTATGAAGAGGCTGCCAGTTGCTGGGAGGCCTTTAAAAAGCTGCAACGCACCCAGCCAAACGTCTGGTTGAATCTTGGCATCGTCTACGATCATCTGGGCGAGCCGGACAAGGCGATGGAAAACTACTCCGTTTTTCTCGGCTTAAGCCCAGCTTCTCAAGAGGCCAACCGGCTGAAAATCCGTTTTGAGAAAACCCTCAAGATGTTTGAAAACAACGTACAGGTGGCCGCAGAAATGCTGGGACGGGGTGACCGTGCCAAGGCCAAGGAGATTTTTGGCAAGGCGCTGGCGGCGTATCCTGGTAGCGTGAAGCTGTACAAAACCTATGCAAGCCTGCTGTATCAAGCTCAGGAATACAAAGAGGCCCTGGTCTACTATCAGCGCGCCCATAAGCTCAAGCCGCAAGACTCGGCGACGCTGATCAACCTGGGGGTGATTTACGAAAAGCTGAACCAGCCGATTCCGGCGCTTTGGGCCTATCATGAGGCGCAAAATATACCTTCGCCCGAGCGCGTAAAAGTGGCCCGGCGATTGGAAACGCTCCTGACCGAGCATCGGCTTGGCTTGCCCGAAGGGCTTCCACAGGCGCAAAGCCTGTTTCGACAAGGGAAATTCCAGCAGGCCGAAATGCTGCTTCGGCAAATGAGAGCGCTTGCGCCTCATTTGGGGACAACGGCGATTGAGGTGGAAGAATGGCTGGATAAGGTGGAAGAAGCCCAGGATCCGAACCTGAAAGCCGCCAGGAGCTT
>CAZXUP010000219.1:0-3144 GCA_964643815.1 uncultured Vampirovibrionales bacterium | reverse complement strand
GTTGACGCTGTATCACAAATTTCTGGCGATTCAGTCCGAGGGTTCGCAGGCCAAGGCTGCCAAGGAGTGTATTGAGAAAATAAAAGCCGTTATGGGGGCGGTGGTCAATACGCTGCTTGAGGAGAAACAGCCGAAATAACCTGTTTGGGATACAATGGCGTCACGAAGCAGGAACTGTCCATGTCTCCCACCGCCAAAACACCCAACAAGCCAATCGTGGTTGGTATTACCGGCGCATCCGGTAGCGTGCTGGGGTTTCGCCTGATTGAAGAGCTGCTCCGGCTGGATCAGTGCGTTGAGCTGGTGATGACCGAAAAATCGTATCAGGTCATCTTTGAAGAAACCGGTTTGAAAATTGCCGGGCAGAGCAAGAGCAGCACCGTTATTCGGCATCTGGGTTTGTCCGACAGCTATATTGAAAAGCTCTCTGTTTTTGAAAACAACCGCCTCGATGCGCCACCCTCCAGCGGAACGCACCTGACGCAGGGCATGGTGATTATTCCGTGTTCGATGGGAACGTTGGGCCGGGTTGCCAATGGCATCACGGATAACCTGGTGGCCCGCGCGGCGGATGTGACGCTGAAAGAGCATCGCAAGCTGGTGATTGTGCCGCGTGAAAGCCCGCTCAACCAGATTCATCTGCGCAACCTGCTGACGTTGTCGCAGTGTGGCGTGGTGGTGATCCCGCCGGTGCTGTCGTTTTATTTGCCGGATTTCGGCACGATGGAAGGCCAGATCAATTATACGGTGGGCAAGGTGCTGGACCAGTTCGGTTTTGAGCACGACTTATACACCCGCTGGGGTCAGCATACGCCTGCGCTTGGCGTATCGTCATAGCGCTTACTCGGGAAAATCTTCCGGGGTGAAGGGGTAAGGCGCGGGCGGTTGCTTGAAAGTGGATTTATATAAAAACGAAAGATCGAAACCGGAGTCAATTTTTTCCATCTCGTACTTTACGGCAAACATCTCTTGCAACGCGTTGGCAAACTTGCGGCCCAGGGCTTCGGGAAACTGTTCGCTGCAAATATGGCAAACCACCGGTTCGCCGTTTTTCAGGCGCATGACGTTGATGTTGAACTCGTTGCCGCAATCGCAGTGCAACGTCATCCGGGGATATTGTGTGAGCTTGGGCTTTCTGGAATCTTCTGGCATACTTAGATTATATAACGAAAGAGGAATGTTCTTAGTATCTATATGCGGGGTCCATTCCCTTCTTCGATTAACCCCATCCGTAAACCCTTCGGGTAACGGCTGGAGGTTTCCCCCGCACCCCCTCCCTGACTTATGAGTAAGATTTTTACGCCTGATATGCCTATCTATGATGCCGTTTTGCTGGTTCACGACCAGCACGACGACTTGATGGCGTATGAAACGGATAAACGGTACACTGTGCACCGGGACGACCTGAGAAAAATGGCCTCGATGGGCCTGGATACCCTGCCGGTGGAATGCATTGCCATTCCCGAAGCCTCTCCGCTGCTTTCCGGTGGGCGCGCCCAGTTGAATGCGACGGTCGATTACTCCCGCCGCCTCAGTGAGTTTTTTCCGGTGTATTTCGTCGCGGCGCTTTACGAGTTGCAGTCGCTAATCTCGCGGTTTGATACGCAGGCTTTCGTCATTGGTGGCATTACGCGCAACCTGCTGATGTTTCATCAAAAGCGGCTGGAAGTGCAGGATGTCGATATTACAGTCGAAGGCGACGCGATTGCGCTAACTCAGTTTCTGGCGGAAAATTCGCGCAATTTTCAAATTCTCGAGCAATTTCCAGAGTTCGGCACCACCAAGGTTCAGTACAAGGACAGCCTGATCTTCGATTTTGCATCTACGCGCCAGGAGGTTTACCCCAGTTGCGGTGCGCTGCCGGTGGTGGTCAAGCGAGGGGTGTTGTTGGCGGATGATATCATCCGGCGGGATTTCACCGTCAATGCGCTGGCGTTTTCCATTCACGCACTCGGCCATGTTCTGGATTATTCCAATGGGATTCGGGATATCGAAAAGCGCGAAATTCGGGTGCTGCATCCGGTTTCGTTTTTTGAAGACCCCAGCCGGATTTTGCGCGCCCTGAAGTTTTGCGCGCGGTTCGGATTCACGCTGTCCGCAGAAACCCGCCAACTGCTGGAACATTTTTTGCGCCACGGAAACACGGTGTACAAGGGTGGCGGTGATCGCATTAAAGAGGAACTGAATAGCCTGCTGCGGGCCGAGGAGTCGCCTGTCAAAAAGCAGTGGGTGACGTTTTTTGTGGAAAGCGGTTGTTATCGTCTGCTGAATATGGAAACCACATTCACCCCTGGTGAGGAGACGATAGAGCGTTTGGAAAAACTGCCGCACCTGCTGCCTATCCTTCAGTCCAGCCTAACGCAATATACGGATAAAGATTTTCCGTTTGATGTGTATCTTTGTTTTCTGTGCCGGGAGATGACCGACGACGAGTTTCAGCAAACGTCTAAACGCCTGGGTTTGACGCGGCACCGGCGGGAAAACGTGGAACAGTTTCTGAAGCTGAAATGCAGCGCTCAAGATCGCTTTGGGGCGATTCACGAGTTTTCATCCCCGGCGGAAATTTACGATATCTTCCACAACGTGCACTTCATCACCCTGTGCGCTTGTATTGCCGAACTGGGCATGACCGACGAGAGACGTATGAAAACCGTGCTGGAAGCGTTTCTGAAATACAAGCGCAAATGGGAAAAGCTGGAGCTTGAATTGGACGGCAACGATTTGATGGACCTGGGCGTGCCGGAAGGCAAATTGATTGGGCGCATGCTGGACGATTTGCTGCATGCCAAGCTGGCCGGTCAGGTGCCGGAGCGCCTGGATGAAATCCAGTACATTCAACACCATTTGCAACAGCAGCAACCGCAGGAGGAGGGAGAGAATGTCAGCCCCCCAGCCCCCTAACAGTCTTTCGCCAAAAAACCTGTCACAGGGCTTGATGGTTGTCGGGACGCAGCCGAAATGCGGAAAAACTGTTGCTTGCGCTGGCATCGTGGGTTCATTGCGCGAGCTGGGCTTTAAGGCCCAGGCGATCAAGCCGCTCAGCTTTGCGCCTGCCGTTTCCATTCGCAAAGGACACGATCAGGCATTTTTTGATCATGTCAGCCCACCTTTCGTGATCTACATGCACACTGGCTTCCCATACAC
>CAZXUP010000218.1:0-5073 GCA_964643815.1 uncultured Vampirovibrionales bacterium | reverse complement strand
TAGCCGCTGCTCTGTGCTGGGGTTGAGACTAAATGTCGATTGGCCCTAGTTTTAGAGATTATGTAAAGGAGGGTTGAATGCCGACGGACATACAAAGCCCGCTATCGGAGGTGGTTATCCGGCAAATCAACAGCCTGGGTGGCCCAGAGCTTCCGGTTGGCCTCTCCACAGCTGAAATGAGTGTTTTGTTGGAAAATATTGCGGCCTCCCATGCCCGGATATCCGGTTGCCGGATAGCGACGGCGATGGTTATGGGACGCTCCTAAAGGCCATCCGGGTTTCAAACTTCCGAAAAGACCTGCCTGTTCTGGCGGGTTTTTTTCGTTTTTCCAAAATGGTGAAACGTTTTGTAACGCTTCCGGGTGTTGCCTCTTCAGAAAAATCGACTTGCCACCGAGATGAAAAACAGAGAGTTCGGTTCATCAGCAATCACCCTTTTAACGAGACACGTTGTGGACGTCTTTCCCCGCTGAGTGGGATGGGACATTGTGCTGGCGAAGCGGTTGCTTGCGGTTAAGTGTGTCGGGCTCGAACAAGAAAACCACTACGGTTGATCAGGGTTCATCAGGACAACAGCCCCTTTTAACACTGAACAAGTTCGTTCGCAATCCATTTAGGCTGGGATTATGTAAAAGCGGTCTGTTGCGCCGCCCTGGTCGGGCCGTAGGCTCCAAGAGTTAAAACCTGTCACTAACCTGGTTACAACGGATCAAAACAGGTCGCCCGGATTGGCGGCCTTCGTATGGAAACGATGCAGAAATTGCGGAAAGGATCTCGCAAATGTCTATCTATCTGAATGCTAATATTTCGGCGCTGAACTCTGTCAACAACCTGAATATGGCAACGCGCAAGCTCAATAAAAGCTTAGAGAGATTGTCATCCGGCTATAAAATCAACCGGGCATCGGATGGTCCCTCCTCCCTGCTGGTGTCTGAAAACCTGAGAAGCCAGATCCGCGGTACGGATGTGGCGATGAGCAATGTTCAACAAGGCCTGAGCATGGTGCAGTCGGCGGATGGCGCGATGCAGCAGATTACCGAGCACCTGCAACATATGCGTGAGATTGCCCTGGCGGCTTCGAATGGTACGGTGACAGCCGATCAGATGGCGGCGTATGCCGCGGATTATGCGGCTTCCCGGAATACCATCGACAATATTGCGGCCAATGTAAAGTACGGTACAACCGCACTGTTGGATGGCTCAACGGGTACAATCAACATTCAAATCGGGGCGAATAGCGGCGATACATTCGATGTATCAGGCGCCTTTACGACCTGTACCGCAGCGGCCTTGGGCGCAGCGACGGCGGCGCTGGCTACGGCGGCGGATGCGGCAACCCTGTTGGGTCAGGTTGATGCGGCGCTGGCGGCTGTTTCAACCAAGCTGGCGACGGTCGGCACCTTTGAAAACAGCTTGAGCGACCAGTTGACCTACCTGGGTGTGGCCAAGGAAAACTACACGTCGGCGGAGGCCAACATTCGAAACACGGATGTGGCGACCGAGACGGCGAATGTGACGCGCTTGCAGATCTTGCAGCAGGCGGCGGCATACTCGCTAAGCCAGGCCAATGCAATGCCCTCCCTTGCTCTCCGGCTCCTTCAGTAATGACAGGCTAGTACGGCAATAAGCAAAGGAGTCGGTAAGATGCATGGAAGTCCCCAAAATACAGGTTCTCAACCTGGTTCGGGCGATGCTGACTCATGGCGGATGCTGTCGGGTGATGCGTTGATGCAGGCCAACTTGCAAGACCATCCCCAAAACACCTTCCACCAGCAGGTCTTCCTGGAAAACAGGCAGGCGCAGCATCATACGCTGCAAACCGTGGATGCCGCGATGCACCTGTTGAGAGCCATTTACTAGGAAACGGAAATTCCCTCAAGGGCGGCCCTGTAAAGGGTCGCCCTTTCTACATGTGCGGATCGTCCTGCGTTTCCATGTCGTCCGGGATGATGGGCTGGTTTTTATAGGTGACAATGGTTACCCGGGTGTTCTCGTCTACGGGCTGGTTGTAGGTTTCCGCTAAAAACCGGATGAGCGCCGCATGGCTTTGCAGGGCTTGTTTCTGTTGTTGCAGGTCCTGGGTGGTCAGGTCTTTAATGGCGCATTGCCGCAGGTCGCCCACAATAACACCCTTGCGGATTTTCTTGTGATTGACGCGGATATCGACGACTTCATCCGGCACCCAGTAGCGGTTTTGATAGTACAAATCGCCCAAGCGCAAGGCAATGCGTTCCTGCTCGCAATCTTCGGCAATCACTTCGTCTCTGAATTGTATCGGCCAGTTAATCGCCTTCGCCATAAATCTAAAAATCCTTTGAAGGGCCGGGCGTGGGGCAGGAACAGGCCCCACATCTGAAAAGCAATGTTCCAATTATTAAGCTTGAAGGCCTCTTTCTTTCATCATACTTGAAGAAACTACAGAAAAGTTTAAATGGTAACAATCATTTGATCCTACTTGATCTCCGTGTTGCCCATCGCGATCCGCTTCTACTTCGATTGCATGTAGTAGGTTCTTCATCTTGAGATCCTGACCGTGCTTGCTTATGCTGGATCAACAAAGCGTTAGAGTGTTCAGTAAAATCCAGAGTGTAGAGAAACGATTAAACGATGAAGAAGAATCGATCCATTCGTGTGAAAACCAATCGCGGGAATACGTCTTTTTGCCTCGAAGGGGCAAGCCTGAGCCGCCAGGCGGTGCTGGAAGCTGTGACCCGGCAGCATCAGTTTTATCTGGATACAGAATTGCTGCGTCTGGTCGAGTTATTTCAACTGGAGCCGGAAGAGCTGGCGGAAGCGGGGATGTCGTATGAAATGCTAAAGCTTTTGGAGAAAAAGGCAATCTTCTTATAGGGAGGGGTTCGGAGGAGGGAACGGACCCCAAGTATCAATTGTAGGTTTAGGCAACATTGTATCCGCAGGGCCTGTTCTTGCCCTGCACCGACCCTATTCCTTCAGGCCTCCGGCCAAAATCCCCTTCATAAAGTGTTTTTGGCCCAGCAGAAACACAACCACCACCGGCACAATCGACAGCGTAGCGGCGGCCATCAACACGGTCCAATCGGTCGTATCCCGAAAACTTCCTTTGAGTGCGGCGACACCCACGGGTAACGTGCGGATGGAATCGGAGTTGGTGACAATCAAAGGCCACATAAAACTGTTCCAGCTGCCGATAAAGGTAAAAATAGCCAGCGCCGCCAACGCTGGTGTGGAAAGGGGCAATGCAATTTGCCAGAACGTTTGCCACGGATTGCAGCCATCCATGCGGGCGGCGTCTTCCAGTTCCTTGGGCAAGCCGTTAAACCATTGTCGCAGCAGGAAAACACCGAACGCGCCAAACAAGCCCGGCACAATCAGCGCCCAATAGCTGTTGAGCCAATGAAATTCTTTCATCATGAAAAACAGCGGTACGATATTCACCTGTGGGGGCACCATCAGCGTCATCAAGAAAATAAAGAACAAAATATTCTTATACGGAAAATGCATGCGCGAGAATGCATAGGCGGCCATGGCGGCAAACAACACGTAGCCGATGGTGGTGATGATGGAAACCAAAACACTGTTCCAGAAATACAAACCCATCGGGGCTTGCGCGAACAGACGCGAATAATTTTCCCAATGCAGCCCATTGGGCAGCAGGCGGGGCGGGGTTTCAAAAACGGCATCGGGGATGTGAGCGAGGTGACCAGCATCACCCAAAACGGCAACACCATCAGCAATGCGCCGAGGGTTAAGGTGACTCCGATCAACATATTTTTCTTTGATGGCGCCATCACGCGGTTTCATCCTCATACAGCACCCAGCGTTTGCGTAGTTGCCATTGCACCAGCGTCAGCACCAGAATCACCAGAAACAAGATATAGGCGATGGCGGACGCCGGGCCGATCTTGTAGAACTCGAACGCATTCTTGAACATCCAGTACACCAGCAGCTCCGTGCTGTGTTCCGGCCCGCCCTGGGTTAAGAGGTACACCGAATCGAATGTTTGAAAGCCGTTAATCAGCGCCATGATGCTCACAAAAAACAAGGTGGGTGTAATCATGGGCAGCGTAATGCGCCAGAAAATCCGCCAACTCGAAGCGCCATCCAGATGAGCGGATTCGTACAACGAGGGCGGCACGGCTTGCAAGCCAGCGAGAAAAATCACCATGGTGTAGCCGATGTCTTTCCACACGCGCAAAATAATCACCGCCCACAATGCGGTTTTGGTGTCATACAGCCAGGCGATGGGTTGATTGATGAGGTGCGCTGTTTTCAGCAGCCAGTTGAGAATGCCGTAAGAGGGGTCATACAGCCAGCCCCATACCAGCGCCACGCTGATCATCGGGGTGATGAACGGCAGAAAATAGGCGGTACGAAACAGCGATTGCCCGCGAATGGCTCGGTTCAGCCAGACGGCGAGCGCCAGTGAGAGCGCGACTTGTAACACGCCCGAGACGACGACGAAAATCCAGGTGACCCAGAACGATTGCCAGAACAGCGGGCTATTGAGGACGGTTGCGTAGTTTTCCAGCCCGACGAATTTGGGAGTGCCCAATAAGTTCCAGTAAGAAAAGCTCAAACCGAAAGACGCCAGTACGGGGAGATACGTGAAAATCAATAAGCCCAAAAAACAAGGAGCCAAAAAGAGCCATGCCCAGCGGGTTTCGCTGGCCGAATAGGACTTCATGGGCTTACCTCCAGCATCCGTTGCAACCTGGGTGTTGCGGCTGAAACTGCAGAGGCGGCGTCTTGCTTGCCATCCCAAACCGGCTCCAGCGCCAGCTTCAGTTCTTCCGAAAGTTCGTTCCAGCGTGGCGGGGTGTTGGTGGGGACGCCATCCGGGATGACATCCAGAAACGCCTGACTGTGGGCGGGTGCTTTGCCGGGCGCCAGAAACAAGTCTGACTTTGCGACATCCGGGCGGGCGGGGACAATCAGGCCGCTTTCGGTTACTTTGGCAATCGCGTTTCGGCTCAGCAGGTAGCGGATCAGCTCAAAACTCTCCTGCGGATGTTTGCTTTTGGCGGAAATCGCATAGCCCGAGGCGTCAATGCCCACGCGGGATTGTCCGCTGGGGCCAACCGGCAACGGCAC
>CAZXUP010000217.1:0-5094 GCA_964643815.1 uncultured Vampirovibrionales bacterium | reverse complement strand
GCCACAGCTTTTCGCGCTCGGGCAACGAGGCAATGGCCTCAGCCAGGCGCTTTCTCAGCTCCCCGGCTTCAAATTCCCCTTGCGGGTCCGGGCTGTTCTTGTCTTCCACCATGTCCAGCAAGGTCATGCTGCTGCCCGACGTATCGCTGCCGTAAGTATCGTCCAGCGAGAGCACCAAATTCTGTGTTTCGGCCAGCATCGACTGCAATTTCTGCTTGGAGACGCCCAGTTCGGCGGCCAGTTCGTCATCGGTAGGCGCGTGGCCCAGCTCCTCTTCTAAGCGGTGGATGGTTTCCACCAGCTCGCGGCTGCGCTTGCGGACGCCTCTCGGAATCCAGTCCTGAAACCGCAGTTGGTCGATAATGGAGCCTCGGATGCGGGTGACGGCGTAGGTTTCAAACTTCAGGCCCCGGTCCGGGTCGAAGCGTTCCACGGCTTCCATCAGCCCCATCGTGCCGTAGCTAATCAAATCTTCGGTGGCAATGCTGATGGGCAGCGTGATGGGCAGGCGACTGACGACATAGCGCACCAGGTGCAGGTATTTCAAAATCAGTTGTTCCCGAAGCTGGGCGTTGTTGGGGCTTTTCTTGTAGCTTTTCCACAGCTTGAAGACTTCCTCAGACGATGCAGAAGTCTGCTTGGATGTCGATTGTATTTTAGGGAGAGGTCGCTGTGCCTCGCTCATAAGCGAAAAACCTTATTTCCTGCCGTCCATCCGTTAACTTTTATTATAGAGTTATTTACGCGCACCCTCTTGTTTTTAGGCGCTTTCCGGCCAAAAATCCATCGTCCGGTCCACACTAAATAAATGAGTGCTTGTCAACAAACCGGTATGCGTGGCTTTATATAAAGAACGAGTGATAAAGGGCATACGTACCGATGCCGATTTCCAGCGTGCATAATACCCTGCATAGAGTAAAGAGTTCCTTCCCGGTTGTTTATGGGGGCAGCGTTCCTCCGCGTTTTGGCGCCCTGTCAGCAGAGCAGGAACCTGCTCTGCTGAATTCGCATGAGCTAAAGCAGTATGAGCCGGTGATTCGGACCTGCCCCAGTATTCGGGAAGCCAAGAGGGTGGATTTGGTGCAAGCCTACCAAAGTTTACCCAGCCAGGTGCAGCAGCTCTTGGCCCGCTTGAAGCATGAAGTCACTCCCCAGCGTATCGCTGCCTACTGCGACGCCGGTCGCCTGGGTGCGTTGGAAGAAGGGGCGGACCTGCTGTACGAGATTTACGCGCTCAAAGCGTTGGAATCCAAAATCGTCCGCCCTGGACAGATGCAGCGCTGGCTTCAGGATTTGCGCCAAGCGCGCCAGACGGGGCAGACCTTCGCACAATATCTTGCCCACATTGAAGAAGGTTTGTGCGCCAGACGGGTTGGAGAGTTTCAGGGATTAACAGGGCTGAAAAACCCTGAGAAGAGTCGTCAACTATTGGCTTTGATTGCTTTCAAACTGGTGCTGTTCCAGTATCAAGACCCAAAATTTGATGGGAAATCCTATACCAGTGGACGGATTCCGCTGGAGATGGAGGAACTGGCCGAGCATATGCCCAGAGCGCCGATTGAGAATCTGGAGAAGATTTTGTTGGCTGGCCGTATGCTGCATGCGCGTGCAAGGCAATCCGGTGAGAGGGCGCTTGAGACACTCCCGTCAGATCGTTTGCACAGACTGCAAAGAACGGTGATAGATCAGGTTTCCAGACAGGTGGGATTGCCGGTGACGCATGAGGATCTGATGCAATATATTCTGGCAAAGCAGGCAGGCCGCCAGGAGCGGGATTATGAGCTGCCGGATGATGTAAGCGGTTATGGTAAAACGCAGACAGAAAAGAATGCGGAACGTCGTTGTCTGGTGAAAGGCCCCAACAAGCCGTTTGAAGTGCTGTATGAGGCCAAGGCGCTCCGGGAAGCGGAAAAGCGCTTGGAGCGGCAGTACGTGGGCAACCGACCTTACTTCCTGTAGACCTGGTCCAGATGGATTGATTCAGCCCAACATCTTGTGCAGGTTGAGTAGGGCGGTGTAGGTGGGCAGGATGTAGAGGGTTTCATCCGGGCGGGTTTGCTCCAGCGCCTTGTGTAGCGCGGCTTTCAAATCGGCTTCGAGGATGATGTGGGCTTCCGGGATACCCGCGTATTTCAGTCGAATCGCCATGTCTTCGGCCCGGACGCCACTGACGATCACCTGTTTATCTTGCGGAATGGCCTCAAACTGCGCGTCCCAAATCCACGAGACATCCCGACCATCGGCGTAATTGTCATTCAGGGCAATCAACAGACGGCCCTGGGGATCACCGCCCACCAGCTTCAACACTTCCGATGCGCCAACCGGGTTCTTGATCAGCATAATCAGCACGTTTTTGCCGTGCAGTACTTTTTTTTCGGCGCGGCCAAACACGCTTTGATAATGCTTCAGCCCTTCGGTAATCACATCGGCGGGCAGACATAGGTCAAACGCCACGGCAGCCGCGGCCAGCATGTTGTACACGTTGAACAGGCCGGGCAATGGCAGCACCAGGTCAATCGTCTGACCGCCATAGCGCAGACGGACTTCGCTTTCCTCAGGTTTGACCAGTACATGCTCGGCGGCAACCGCCGGTTTTTGCCGGGTGTAGCCGCACTGGACGCAATCATAATGGCCCAGGTGGCCGTAAATTTCGGTGTCGTAATGCAGCGTGCCTTGGCAGGCCGGGCATTGGGTGACTTCGCGTGTAAACGGCACCGGGCAGTCCAGTGGCCGGGCGTGTTGGTAGGTGATGGTTTCGATGCCAAAATACAGCGTGTTGTCCAGTCCCTTGATGATCGGATCTTGCCCCAGGGCGGTCACCAGCGGATCATCCGCGTTTAAAATCAGTCTGCCTTGTCCTTGCATCAGCTCGGTCTGCTGAATGCCCTGCTGAATCATTTTGGCCGTGGTGTCCAGCTCGCCGTAGCGATCCAGCTGATCGCGAAACAGGTTGGTGACCACCACGCGCTGGACGCCCAACTCGCTGGTCAGGCCTTTCATCGAAGCCTCATCCACTTCCAGCACGGCGTAATCGGTGTTCAACTGTCCGGTCAGCGAGCTTTGCTGAATCAGCGCCGCCGTGATGCCCGGCACCATGTTGGCGCCCAACTGGTTATGCACCACGCGGTTGCCGCCTTCTCGCAGAAATTGCGCCAGCAGGCCGCAGGTGGTGGTTTTGCCGTTGGTGCCGGTGACGGTAATCACCTGGTTCTTGACTTGCTTTCCAAGATTGCGCAGCAGGTCGGGGTCCAGTTTTCGCGCCACTTTGCCCGGCAGGCTGGTGCCCGAGCCAAGCTTAAGGCACGTGGAAAGCGCGGTGATGGTTTTTCCGGCGGTTACGGCAAGACTGGTTTTGAGCATGACAAAATCGCTGAGCGTTCCACGAAAACGTATAGTTCTTATTGTCGATGTTTTGCGTGGTTTAGGCTAGAGTCATTCGTCATTCAGGCCAACACGTTGGCTTTGGTTTGGGCTGGTTGGTCGTTCCGGAACAAAACACTGTCAATGGATTTCCGCGCAGGCGGGAATGACAAATGCTGAGCCGGGATTGGCTAGCTTTGCTTCCGCTGCTCCGCCTCGAACTCGGCCAACCAGGTTTCCAAGTGGCTCTTGGCGCTGGCGGAAATTTCACCACCGGGAAACAGTAGCGTTGCCAGTTCGTTTCGTGTCCGCGCCAAACCGTCGCTTTTCCATAGCGTAGCCAAGCGGTCGGCGGTTTCGCGCAGGTTCGTAAAACATGTGTACAGCAGGAAATTATTCAGCGCGCACTGGCGCTCCAGCTTGATCAGCGCATCATACAGCGCCTGTTTGTTGACGGTGACAGTCTCTCCGTCGTTAAATAATGGTTGTTGTCCAGTCGTCATCGGCCTGTCCTTTCGGTTCTCCAATAAAAAAGCCAACCCCGAAGGGTCAGCCGGGAGTAGTAAACCGCTCAAAGACGGCCGCGACACTCTTTAACACCGAAGTGTCTGGACATACAGTGCCGCCCCCCGGCTAAACCGGTAGAGACGGCATCTGTTCTGGTCGATGCCAACCACTTTGAGCGGGGTTACTAGTCCCGGCCGTTACCTGCGGGTAACAGCCCTTTCAGAATAATGGAAAGTGCGGTCGATCACAAACGTGTTTTGATTCGGTTTTACTATTGTTTTTCGATATCGCCTTTTTGTCATTCCCGCGCAGGCGGGAATCCAGGCCAGCAAGCTGGCTTTGGTTAGGATTCATTCACAATGGCTTTTACTGACTGATTCCTGGGTACACTTTCCTGGCGCGGGAATGACAAACCCATCAAATCTAAAGCCAGCTTGCTGGCTGCCAGTGCGGGAATTTAGGAGTCTATGGCGGCTTTTATAGAGATCTACGGAGGTAGAACAAGGCTTCCGTCCGCACGCAGCTCAAAATGCGGATTCCAGGCGACTTCCCAGAGATAATCGTCCGGGTCGGCGAAATAGCCCGAATACCCGCCCCAAAAGACATCTTGCGCGGGTTTGAGAATCTTGGCTCCGGCTTTTTCCGCCAGTGCTAAAACATCATTGACGGCTGCTTTGCTGTCCGCGTTATACGCCAGCGTGATGCCGCCAAAGCCTGCGCTGCCATTTTTATCAGGAGCGTCGAGATTCGCATCTTCTGCCAGCAGGTGTTTGGGATACAGCGCCAACACCATTCCGCCCATCTGGAAGAAGACGACATCATCTGTACTGGCAGTTTGAGAAGGTTTCCAGCCCAGCCCGTTTTCATAAAACGCGCGGGACTTGGCAAGATCACTCACGCCCAGCGTAACTAGGCTAAGACGTTGTTGCATATTTATGTCCTACTAAACAGCGGCGCTTTGCTTTGCCAGTTGCTTGAAGGTAACGCCAGCCTCTTCCATGCGTTGCAGCGCTTCTTTCAAGCGCTCTTCCGGCACGGTCAGCGCCACGCGGAAGAAGCCGTCGCCTTCCGGTCCGTAACCAATCCCTGGTGGGCAGACCACGCCGCATTTTTCCAATAGCAGGCCGACGAACTCCACGCTGCGCTGCGGGCCGCGTTCAACCCACCCCGCGTCCAGGCCGTCCAGCCGCGTGCGGTAGCGGATCCGGTCGGACATCAGGTAGCTCA
>CAZXUP010000216.1:3257-5105 GCA_964643815.1 uncultured Vampirovibrionales bacterium | reverse complement strand
GTGCTAATATCCAAAAACTCAACTTTTGGATGGCACCGTCCGTGGGTCTCGGTCAGTATCGACTATGAAAAATGGAAACAAGCTACAATAGAAAACTCAAAGGCTCCTCCTAACTGGAATCGGGAGGAACAAATGAAAAATATTCCACCAGAGTGGCGATGAAAAAACATCGTTTGTAGTGAGGCATGGGCTTAAATGCCGATAGCCTCTCTGCAAGCGGAAAATTACGGGTGTTTCTTTTCAGGCATCACATAGGGTGCACATTGAAACCGTAGCAGAGTCAGTCTGCCACCCAATATTTATTCGTAGTTTGGGAGCAGAGGGTCGCAGGTTAAAATCCTGTCATACCGACCATTTCCACCATTTTTGAGTGTGTTAAATTCCCTCAATTTGCAACGAAGCAACGAAAACTGAAACGAAGAGTTTTTTATCGTTATCAGTGCTGATGGCTCATCGCCTACAGGTTGATATCCGTAGGTTGATCGTGAGAATATAGCCTGTCGGGTGCTAGACAGGTAGGGATTCTAATGCATGAGACCAGTTTGATTTTTACCATCGCCATAAGCTTGGGATTGGCTTTTATTGGGGGGTTCATCGCTCATAAGCTAAGGCTTTCCCCTATTGTTGGGTATTTGCTGGTTGGCACTCTGATTGGTCCATATACTCCTGGCATTGCTGCTGATATGGCTTTGGCTTCTCAACTGGCTGAAATTGGCGTCATTCTGCTGATGTACGGCGTGGGGATGCACTTCTCTATTGAGGATCTGCTTGCCGTTCGAAAAATAGCCCTGCCTGGCGCTATTTTGCAAATCACAGTTGCAATAATATTGGGAACAGGCATGGCATTGGTTTGGGGGTGGGGTCTTGGAGCCGGTCTCGTTCTGGGACTTGCCCTGTCAGTTGCCAGTACGGTGGTCTTGTTGCGAGCGCTTGAAGAACGAGGAGACTTGGCTTCAGAAAACGGTAATATTGCCGTTGGCTGGTTGATTGTGGAAGACTTGGCCATGGTGCTGGCTCTGGTATTACTACCGGCGCTTTCAGGTGCTTTGGGGGGGAATGGAGCGGAAGAAAGCTTCTCCATCGGAAAACTGGCGGTAACGCTTGGGATAACAATTGGCAAGGTCGGGCTTTTTGTCCTGTTTATGCTGATTGTAGGCCGTCGTCTTTTCCCGTGGCTGCTGAACCAGGTTGCCAGAACCGGCTCTCGAGAACTCTTTACCTTGTTTGTGGTAGGCGTCGCTCTGGGTATTGCTTACGGATCAGCCCACTTATTTGGTGTTTCCTTTGCTTTGGGGGCGTTCTTTGCGGGAATCGTGGTTCATGAATCCCACCTCAGCCATCGGGCGGCTGAAAATGCATTGCCGTTGCAGGACGCCTTTGCCGTGCTATTTTTCGTGTCGGTGGGCATGCTGTTTAACCCCCATATCATTCTGGAGCAACCCCTCCAGGTGCTCGGTGTTGTTCTGATTATTCTCTTCGGTAAGTCGCTGGCTGCATTTTTGCTCATCCTGGCCTTTCGCTATCCCCTCAGTACGGCTCTCATGGTTTCATCCAGCCTGGCTCAGATTGGTGAATTCTCCTTTATTCTTGCCAATCTTGGTACTGAGCTTGGCCTGCTTCCTACCCAAGCTCATAGTTTGATCCTGGCCGGCGCCTTGATTTCTATTACCTTGAATCCTTTCATGTTTCGCTTGGCTGATTTACTGGAGAAGCATCTCAAAGGCCAGACTCTGTTCACGCGATGGCAACTTGATCCCATGCTTTGCAAACTCCCTTTTGCAGATACATTAGATAATCTGCACAATCATGTCGTCATGGTCGGCTACGGACGGGTTGGCCGGGTGGTCG
>CAZXUP010000216.1:1398-3247 GCA_964643815.1 uncultured Vampirovibrionales bacterium | reverse complement strand
GGTGGTCGGCAATGCGCTAATAAAACAAGGCATCCCGTTTGCGGTTATCGAGCAAAATCGAGACACCGTGGAAGAGCTTCATGAGAAAGGTATTTCCTCTCTATACGGCGATGCCGAATCGACGGATATCCTTCGCCTGGCCAATCTGGGAGATGCCCGCTATTTTGTAGTGACCCCGCTGGATTCGTTTCAAGCACGGCAGTTAGTAAATAGTGCCTGGGAGGTCAACCCCAACGTTAAAATTATTGTCCGAACCCATAACGAAGAGGAACGTCATTACCTGGAAACCCTGGGCGGTGATCTGGTGATCATGGGAGATCCGGAACTTGCGGTCGCCTTGTCAGATCATATTTTACAGCAATACGGTAATGGCTGAAAACTCTTTGCTCGCCTCATGGCATTTCCAAACGTTCTTATTACAGGACACCAGGCGTTCTTTACCCGAGAAGCCATGGAAAATATCGCCCACACCACCCTGGCCAATATCAGCAACGTAGAAAAGAAGATTGGCTGTCCCAACCGGGATTGCGTCAGCCCCGGCCAAGGTGCTGCCCCCGTAACTAAGACCAAGTGATAAAGAAGAATCCAATCAGGGAGGCTGGTTTTTGGATTGCATCCAGGTGTGACTACTTGAAACGCTTATTGCAGCAAGCAACCAGATAATAAAGGGCTGTCCCCGTGGAAACGGCAATGAACAGATCTGTCAGAAAGGTAACAATGGCGGTATAGATCATTAAAAGCGTGGAGAATTTGCCTTCTGAAAAAACATGCCGGATCTCATCGGCTTTGACCATATTACAAGCAACGTAGATAAGCAGGCCGCTGATGCAAGCCATTGGGATCATGGCGAGATAGCCGGTAAAAAACAGCATGAGGATCAGAATGAAGCTGCCCTGGAACAGGGAGGCTAACGGGGATGTCGCCCCCGCCTTAATGCTGGTCGCCGTTCGCGCAAAAGCACCCGTGCATGGAAACCCGTTCAGCAAGGGAACCAGAGTGTTCACGATTCCTTGTCCAATCAATTCCCGGTTCGGGTTATAGCAGGTTTTATTGTTTGCCAGCCGATCCGCCATTCTTGCTGAAAGCAGGCTTTCCAGGGAAGCGATGAATACGATGGAAAGCACTGGAATACACAGGCTCCATAATGGGCGAGGGCCCAGGGATGGCGGAGTCAGCTTGAAAATGTGATCGATGGAGCCGAGTTTGTCGGCGACCAGGGGAACCGCCTGTGCGATTAGAGGGCTCTGTTCAAGCGATACGGCAACCAGAATGGCAATTAAGGGGCCTGGAATGAAAACGGACGTTTTGTAGCAGCCCCTGATAATTATGAATGTCAAAGCGGCTAACAGCATCGCATCCATATTGGGATGGAGTAGCAGCCCCGCCACCGCCTGGAGTTTTTCAACGGCATGAATGGAAACCGGATATGGACTGCCGAGGGCGTCCGGGAGCTGGCCGAGCATGATGCTGAAAGCAATGCCGATGGTAAAGCCGACCGTCACTGAGAACGGGACTTTGGAAAAATACGTTCCCAGTTTGAACACTCCCATCAGGACAATTAAAAGTCCTGCAATGACCGAGGTCAGAATGAGGAAAGGCACGTCATACTTTGCGACGATACTGGAAAGAAGAGGGATAAACGCAGCCGTGGGGCCATACACCTGGTATTTCGAGCCCCCGAAAAGCCCGCCCAGAATCCCGGCAAAAGCTCCCGCCATAATCCCTTGTTCCGGTTTCAGGCCTGAAGCAATGGCGAAACCGACGCCAAGAGGGATGGCAACCAGCGCGACGATGAATCCTGCCAAGGCGTCACGAATCAGGTTAAACCGTTTTTGAGGCCCCTTGTACA
>CAZXUP010000216.1:0-1388 GCA_964643815.1 uncultured Vampirovibrionales bacterium | reverse complement strand
GGGGAATTTTATGCCGAGGTTTCATCACACTCATTAACCATTTTATAAATTAACAATCTGCGAAGTTTTGAAGACAGATTTTAAAATTTTTTAAGCCTGGCATTCCTCCAGAATGGCCTGAAGGTCAATCAGGTGGTTGTTGAAGATGGTTTTGGAAATATCCAGTAGCTCGAATATTGCTGGATCCCGGATAGAATAGTAGACGCTGTTGCCTTCTTTGCGCGTGTTTACAAGGTTTTTCCCCCGCAGTATGGCAAGCTGCTGCGATACGTTGGGCGCTTCAATCTCCAGAATATCCTTTAACTGATTGACGTTTTGTTCCCCCTCCCGCAACGCATCCAGAATGTGGATACGGATGGGGTGGGCCAGCGCTTTGAAAAACTCGGCCTTGAATTCCCGGACTTGTGATTGGCTGGGCATGCAATTAAATACCTGCGAAGTTTCATAGATACATAACTGAAGTATAGCGCTTATTGTCCCCGGTTTCCAGAGAGGCGCTAAAATACTCTTGCGTCACAAGCACTCCCTTCTGGTGGCTAATAGCTGAATGGGGGTGTTTCACGCATCTGTTGATCTTATGATGAGGTTATGAATCAGCTCACTTATCCCAACACCTTTGAAATATACCGGATGGAGCGCTCTAAGCTACCATCACGCCAGCCGCCGCCAGCCAGCTGGCTCAATGTGTCAATGTCACCGGGGCAATGGCAGCAACCGGCCGCTATTGCCAACGAGTTGGGAGTCGATCTGGTAGAGATTGCTTTTCCAAAAACCACTCCCTATTCCCAGCTTGTTGCGCCAGGATATGCCGGTTTTCGTATTTTTGATACGGCCAGACAAACCTACAGAAATACCAACGATATCAAAGAGACGGTACTGGAAACAGGCGATGCGACACTTTTCCACTTGCTGGCAACTGTTGCTATCCCTCTTTTTATTTCCAACAAGGCCCGAAAATATATCAAATCCGCTTTGCAGCGCCTGAAATCCCCGACCTGGTTCGCCAAGCACGCTAACCCGCTCTCCATACTTCTTTCAGGCGGATTGCTTGTGTTGCTGACCAAGCCTGTTAATACGTTCATTGGTTTTCTGCTGGATCGGTACTATCGGCCTTGGGCGCGATTGAAGCCACTGCATGATATCGAAGCGCAAAACGCCCAAAAAAGAGTCATGACCGTTTCCTGAGCGGTTCGGCTAATAGCCGAATGAACAGATGAGTATCCGGCTGAATGGGCAATCTTCTTTGCTTTCGGAAACCAGCCCGTCCGGCATCGTTCTGGTCTTGAGCCGAAAAGCGTACCAATTCGAATGAGAAATCGGGGAGAAGACCAATGATGGTCTTCTCCCCAGAAACCGTGCCAGGGATAATGAGAAAATCGGGTTAAACA
>CAZXUP010000215.1:0-5120 GCA_964643815.1 uncultured Vampirovibrionales bacterium | reverse complement strand
AGCAACCAGATTCCCAAAGATATTCTGGCCTTCTGGCAGTCGTATATGAGGGTCAAGGTATGATTGGCCGTCTCAGGCACCGCACCCGGATTTTGATTCGCTCTGAAGACCCGGATGCCGGATATGGGACGGAAGAAACATTTACTGAACTAGCCACCGTATGGGCGCAATTCATTCCCCTATCCGGGTTAAAGCGTATTGAAACCACATCATATGGTACGGATGTCACCCACAAAGTCCTGATGCGTTATCAAGATGAAGTAACCGACCGACATTGGCTGGAATGGAACAACCGCCGGTTTGAAATTAAATCCTTTCGCTACTTGGATGAAAAGACTTACTGGCTAGAGCTAATGGTTCAGGAAGCGGAAACACTTGCCTGACAGCCTAATCAGCCAAGGCTTTCCGAACATCCTTCATGAGAATACAAAGATGCAAATCATGCACGGGTGATGGTTCAAAGCCAAATCGTTGGTAAAACGCTTTAGCATTTTCATCTTTGGCATGGGTTAGAATGGCTCGAATTCCTGCAATATTCGCAGCTTGAATGGCTTTCAGCATGGCATGCTTGAGTAGCGCCTTACCAAGCCCGCTTCCTTGCTCCGTCTTATCAACAGCCAGCCTTGCCAAAAGTAGAACAGGTATCGGGTGACGAGCCAAACCTTGTGAAATGCGACCGGGAGCTTCCGCATGCTCAATGGAGCCAACCGCCAACGTGAAATAGCCCACGACGCGATTTTTCCGCAGAGCCACATATGTTCTGGCAGCACCACTTTTGTGATTGGCTAAAGCAAACTTGCGAAGATAATCATCCAGAGGAGGAACATCACAATTGAACGCTTCCACTTCATGGATCGGTTCAATCGGATAAACTCCCGGAGAGAGGGGAATTGCTTCAGGCATCCAAAACCGTCTTGCTGCTTAACAACTGGCGGAGGCTGGGTAAATCCTTGGCTGGGGCATCCAATGCCTCACAAAATAATTGCCATTGCTCATCCGGCAAGGTGAAAAGGGTCTGCTCAGCCAGAACTTCTTGTGCCGCTTGAACGGCTTTTTCCAGTACAAAACCGGTCACCGTCGTGCGACGCAACTTGGCGGCGCGGGAAAGAATCTCCTTTTCCTGCCGGGAAGTCCGGATATTGATGTGCGTATCTTTAGATTCCGACCGCTTGGAAGGTTTGGGCATAGCCTTTTCCACCGTCATTTTAGCTTATATAGCCTCATGATAGCATATGTGCGCACAATGTCAATACATATGGCTCAATCCCTTTATCAGGCTGGTTAGATAATCCCGTGCAGGGCCTAACGCCATGATTGATTTGCGGATTTCCATCTCCCAAAACGATGCCAGAAGACTGGAGAATGCGGCGGATCATGCTATCGAAGCTATTGGCAGGGTGATTGAAGCCTTTGTCATCAAGATTGACCGGGAAATCAAGATCTCCATTGAGCGCGGTCCCAAATCAGGCCGAATCTACGGCAATCATCAAGCGTCCGCACCGGGCCAGCCTCCGGCAACCGATAGTGGCGGGTTGGTGAAATCCATTAGCTGGCGAACCTTTAACCGGGGCTTATCCGCTGAGGTTGGCTCCCATATCTTCTATGCTCCCTTTCTGGAAGATGGGACCAGCAAAATGGATCCCCGTCCCTGGCTGCGACCGGCCTATGAAAAATACGCCGATGACATCGCGGATGAAGTAACCGATGTCCTGAGGGCTTTCTTATGAACCTGGATGCCGTCATTGTGCAATTGAGAACCCAGACAATCCCCACGTTCAACCGGCGCATTCATGGGGCCGCCGAGTTTGCCCCGATTGCCGATCTCGATAAAACCGATTTGCCGGTGCCTTGCGCTTTTGTCATTCCGCTAGCAGATCGAGCGCAACCGCAAGCCGAACAGAATATCGAGCTTCAGGATTTGGAAGAACGGTTTGGGGTGATTGTCGCTCTCAGTAACGTGCAGGATCGAACCGGGTTGAAGGCGGCGCTGGATGTCTACACCGTCCGGGAAGTCATCTGGAAAGCGATCTTGAACTGGACACCCAACGCGCAAGCATACAAGCCGATTCGCTATTACGGGGCACGCTTGCTTTCGATGAACCGCGCAGTGTTGTTCTGGATGTTCGAGTTTTATACCCAAACCACCATTGTCGATGCGGATGGGCATCAGCCGGAGCTGACAGATCTGAAAACCATCCATATCGATTATGACAGTGCGCCTATAGACGGCCAGCTTGAAAAGCAGGACAGAATTATAAACCTTGATCAATAGCTAAGTTATTTTTTCTGTATAGTTTTTGTCGAACAAATAACCCTAACACTGTCAGGGTATAAGCGATAGCCCAAGATAATAAGATTCTATCCATTGGCGGGCTAAATGGAATATATGAATTTATAAGAGTCAGAGTAAGGAAAATAAAGGGACTAATTCGGACAATTCTCTGCTCATCTTTATTTTCAAATCCTCCATAAATTAATCCCCATATAAAAAGTGGCGAAACCCTTAATATTTCAAGGTACCAAACGAATGAATGGTGAGAGAAGTGGATCATATTTCCAAAAAAGATCCATGAAAATGCTGCGTGGATTATAAACCATACACGTTTCATACTTTTAGCCCAAGCTCCTCAATAACATTATAACGCCTGAATACTGAAACCTGAAGGTGAAACCCAGTGAATGATTCGACCTTGCATAACAAGGTCTTTGTCGTGCCCGCGCACAAGGATCTGATTATCAGACATCCCTTTACCAAAAAGCCCATCCCGGCGGATGGGCTTTTTGTTGAGGATTCCTCCTACATTCGCAGACGCCTGCGGGATGGAGACTTGCTGCTGGCAGATCCCATAAAACCCAAAAGAGCCACCAAGACCGAGGAGGCTGAATTATAATGCCTGTTTCATTCAATGAAATTCCGGCCTCCGTGCTGGCCCCGTCCATCTATGTCGAAATCGACAATTCCCGTGCCTTCCAATTTCAACCCCCACTGAGACGGGCCGTTCTGGTCATTGGCCCCAAGCTGGCTACCGGTAGCGCCCAGAATGCCGAACTGCGGCAAGTCTTCAACAACACTGAAGCCGATGAATTCTATGGCGTCGGCTCCATGTTATCCGGCATGCTCAAAGTCCTGAATGATAATGTTCGAGGCTTGGATATCTACGCCATCGGTTTGGCGGATGAAAGCGGAGCAACAGCAGCAACCGGCACCATCACGGTTTCGGGAACAGCCAGCGCCAACGGTACGATTTTCCTGTATATTGCCGGTCGCCTGGTACGCGTGCCGGTCGCTGTCGGGAACGCCGCCACCACCATTGCCAGCGCCATTCAAGATGCGATCAACGCCAATACGACACTTCCGGTGACAGCCAGCGCCAGTTTGGCGGTCGTTACGTTGACGGCCCGCAATAAAGGCACGCTAGGTAATCAAATCGATATTCGGGAAAACTATCAGGGGAAATCGGCAGGAGAGGCAACTCCAGCCGGTGTGTCTTTGGCGATTGTACAGATGGCCAGCGGAGCAACGGATCCCGATTTGGCGGATGCCGTCGCCAATATGCCGGATGAGCGGTTCGATTTTATCTGTAACGCCTTTACCGACACGGCCAACATGAACCTTCTGGAAACCGAGCTGGTTTCCCGGTGGAGTTACCAGCGCATGTTGGAAGGCCATGCCTTTGTCGCTCTGGAAGGAACGTTAGGGACGCTTTCAACAGCAGCATCTGCACGGAACAACCCGCATTTGACCATGATGGGTTATAACGATAGCCCCACGCCTCCTTGGGAATGGGCGGCGGCTTATTGTGGACAAGTCGCCTGGAACGGATCCATTGATCCAGCCCGGCCTTTTCACACCCTCCCCTTGGTGGGAGTGATGGCCCCACCGCTTTCCAGTCGCTTTACATTGCTGGAGCAGGAAACACTACTGGCAGACGGTGTGGCAACCTACACCGTGGATCGGGACGGGCAAGTTCGAATTCAACGGGCTGTAACGACATACACCGTGAACGCGCAAGGATTGCCGGATGCGTCCTACCGCGATACGGAAACCTTGCTCACCCTTGCGTATGTTAGCCAAAGCTGCCGGGAGCGTCTGGGCACCAAGTTCCGGCGTCACAAATTGGCGAAATCCGGCACCCGGTTTGGGCCGGGGCAAGCCATTGTCACACCCGTCATCATCAAGGCGGAATTGATTGCACTGTTTTCCGAATGGGAATCGCTTGGGCTGGTGGAAGACATCGAGCAATTCAAGGATGAATTGATTGTGGAAATCAATGCGCAAGATCCCAACCGGGTCGATATTCTGCTGCCGCCCAATCTGGTGAACCAGCTGCGCGTCACCGCCATCCAGATTCAATTCCGCGTATAAGTGATCAACCACACACCTCCCCAAGGGGCTTTGTGCCATATAGCACAGCCCCTTTCTTTGTGTGGCACAAGGAGGGACTTTTAAATGCCTCAAGCTGCCGTGGGCGGAACCGCCTACATCAAAGTGGACGGTCAGCAATATGCCTTGAAAGGCGATCTGAAAATCATGGGCCAATTGGTTCGTGAAGGGGTGGCTGGACAAGACGGTGTTCACGGATATCTCGAAAAGCATGAAGTCCCCTCCATTGAAGCTACTTTCACCGATATGGACGGTCTGCGCAAAGACGATCTCGAACGGATCACCGATTCCACCATCACGGTCGAACTGCTGACAGGCAAAGCGTATGTCTTGCGGAACGCTTGGTTTGCCGGTCCCTTTGAGCTGGAAACGGAAGAGGGAGAGGTCTCGGTGAAATTTGAAGGCATGAAGCTCGAAGAAATCCGCGCTTAAAGAAAAAGTAAGACAGCCTTCAATTGTTGTTTCCCAACCCAAAAGAGGTATGTCCCATGTCTTTTACCATTGAACTCGAAGAACCGATTTATCACGGCCAAGAGGAAATCCAGGAAGTGACTTTTCAGACCCCTCGGGTCAAGCACTTGCTGGAGTTTGATAAGGAAAAAGGGGAAATGGCCGGATTTGTCCGTTTCCTGGCTGCGCTGTCCAGCCTGCCTCCGGCGGTGCTGGGCCAGATGACCATGGCCGATTTGGGCAAGGCTAAGGCGCACTTCAAGGATTTTTTGCCGGAGGAGAAGGG
>CAZXUP010000214.1:3214-5149 GCA_964643815.1 uncultured Vampirovibrionales bacterium | reverse complement strand
ACAAGCGTAGTTTTCCCATGGTCGACGTGGGCGATGATGGCAATGTTACGGATGCGTTCGTTGAGAACGGCTTTGGTGGTTTGGCTTGAAGGGGTCATAGAAAGCTCGACGGGGTTGGGGAGTAAGGCGTTTGTCATGTGTATATCTCCATTGTTGACCAGGCCATGCCGTGTGTCAAATCAGACGGTTGTTTTAAAGATCACCATAGTGCTCAGGTAAGCGGATCATCGATGTCACACTTGCCAGATCCAGAAAGTTACCCGGTCGAGAAATCGTTGAGCCTGGGATTTCTTCAAGCCTGGAATGCACCAGACTGCCGGCGCTTATTTTTTGACGTGACAATGGCGAGGGTACAGAAATTAGATAAATACAAGAGCGATTTTCATCCGGGTCTCGGCTTTCGCCTGATATTTTTTTAATTTCCACTAAAGAATCCAAGCCCGTGAGCGGAAAATTTGCCTCAGGGAAAAAAAGAGGATCACCAATTTTCAACGTGTGATTCATTGGCAAATCCATCAGCTTTTTCTCAATGGAAAGCTTATTTTTAAATCTTTTTTGAGCCATCTCATCCATACCAAAGACAGGTTGGGTAAAACCGGATCGGGAGGGATTAAACGTAACGGGCATTTTTATTTTCCTTGTCTATTCACGCCTAGTGGCTCTACTTCTTACCCAAATTTCCATAGTGCTCGGGCAGGCGGATTGTCAAGATGTCTCCCAGATGGAGCAGTTGGCCCGGCTCGGAACGGAATTCACCCAAACGATCGCCAAGAGGCAAACGCCAATCGGAACGAGTAACGCTATTAACTCGAATGCTCGGTGTCGGTAGCGGCGCGTTCGCCTTTTTCAGAGAGAGACTGTACTGACAGGAGAGCTGCTTGCCAAAATACTCCTCAATCGAGGGATCGGATGGCACTTTGGTAATTTCAACGATTTGCCCCAGACCCGGCAGTGAACAATCGACATCGCCCAAGGCTGGATCACCTACCGTCAAAGTTTGGTTCATTTTAAGCTTGGTGAGTCTATCCTGGAGACGAAACGCTTCTTCCTGTATCTCGTGAGACGTCCGTATTCCTGCAAAACGGGATGAGCTAGATGGATTAAAAGTCACCGACATGAGAGCGTTCTCCATTGCTTTAGCAGACTGGCAAACCAATACTCGCCAATAAACACCCCTGAAGCAATTAAATTGCCCAGCCAAGCCGACACAAGATATTCCAGGCCTTTCGAAAGCTTCCCTCATGCTCGGGAAAGCGGATAGAGAAGGCTTTTCCAACATGAAGCGGATAGCCCGGATAAGACTAGTCGCTCGCCAAAACCTGTCCACGAGGGGAGCCTAGAATGACTCTTTCATCCGAGTTTCCATTGCCTCCAATTATATTGGCGAGCTATTACTCGCCAATATGATCCAAATGAACTAAAGCAAACCAACGCTAAACCGGGGCCGGGCTTTCCTCAATGGACAGCATCGGGCTATCCGGCTCGGCAGAGCTTTCCTTGACGGCTTGCAAGAGCAGCATCGAGACGATCATCGCAATGGCGGCCACCACCATCGCCACCGCCACGTTATTGCCATACCAGCCGACAATCTGGCCCACCAGCAGGTTACTGAGAACTCCCGGCGCGGCAATAAAAATATTGAAGGTGCCCATCATCACGCCCTCTTTGCCCGGCGGCAAATGATCGGACAGCAGCGCAAACGGAATCGACAACGTGGTTGCCCAGCCGATGCCAATCACTGCCATGGCCAGCGCGACCTGTACGGCAGGCAGCAGCAGCAGTTCGGCAGGGTTATTCAGCAGCAGGCCCATCCAGTCGGTGGCGTTGATATCAATCGCCACAGGTTGGCCCGTGGTGGAGAGATAGTACATAAACGCAAAGCTGCCCGCCATACTCAGCAAACCAAAGCTGTGGACAAACTTTTTGGAGGTGAGA
>CAZXUP010000214.1:0-3204 GCA_964643815.1 uncultured Vampirovibrionales bacterium | reverse complement strand
GATTGCACAGCTGGCCAATAAAGGCGGAAAACACAAAGCACACCAGGTTGAGCGCCGCATAGCACAGTGACGCCCATTGCACGCCCTGATTGTAAAATGGGCTTTGGGTATCTTCCGCGCCAAAAATATGATGCGGCACGTAGACCGAAAAGAACGTAAACAGACAGGCAAAACCAAACCAGGTGAACATGTGGGCGATGCACAGCTTCAGGCCTTCAAACGGCATGCTGGTAATACCCTTGATCAGACCCTCGACAAACCCTTCTTTCGAGTCTTTGTCACCGATTGTTTTTAACGCCTCGGGCTTGGGTTCGGGTGTGGAGATCGACGTCCAGATCATCGCGGCCAACATCACGCTGGCGCCCAGGTAAAACAACTGCTGAATGTCGGCGATCTTAAAGGCGATCAGAAACGCCGCCACCGAGCCCAGACCAATGGTCAGGCTCATGAGGGAATACGCCGTGGCCTGCTGGCTTTTATGCACCACATCCGGCACCAACGCGCGGTAGGGGCCTTGCGTGGTGTTGATGCTCGCATCCAGAATCCAGAGCAAAATGGCGGCCATCAGCAAGGACGAGGAGCCGGGCATCAAAACCAGCGAGATGGCGGTTAATAACGCGCCCAGCAGCAAAAACGGACGGCGACGACCCATCGACAGTCCGCACTTGTCGCTTAACGCACCAATAATAGGCTGGACCAGAACACCCGTTACCGGCCCAGCGCAAGAAATAAGACCTAATAATTGCGGATTGGAACCCAAACGCTCCAGGATCGGGCTCATCTGGCCCATCTGGATGGCCCAGGCGAACTGGATACCCAGGAAGCCGATGCTGAGGTTAAACAACTGCCAGAAGTTCTTCTTTTTCCAGGCTTCCCCTTCCATTGCGGACGAACCGTCCTGGGGAGCCGCTGTCAAGGTTCCGGGTGGCATCGCGTGGTGTTCCTTCCTTAATGCAACTATTCCCATAAAATTGGCTCAACGGGCAAAATTGCGTTTTATCTTAACCCCTAAAACATGCCGCTTGGGCTTTCTTATTGTCCTACAAGCAAGGTCATCCGAAAACTCCCTGATTGGAGAATTGGCTAAAAGCCCCACCAGAACGAGGTTTTCCAGACACTTTAACCAGGATCCTGGCATCTTCAATATCCATCCCGCCCCCGGTGTGAACATTGACCAGGCACCCCTGATCGGGTCCGTCTTTTTTGATTTCGAACACTTCCCCGGTCACCGCATCCTGATACCGCGCGCCAAGGGTAAAATAGGAGTTGCCGGACAGGTTCAGCTTGTAGTCCGTCACCACGGGCACTTCGCTGCGAATGCCATTATAGCCCACATCCTTGCCCACTTTGTCTTTCGCGTAAGCAGTCTCTTTTTTGGGAGATCCGGTGTTTTCCAGGGTAATCACCTGGTTCCGGCCATTATCGCGGGCGGTCGCCACAACACCCCGCACATCATCCGCCGCTATCGGCAGCGGCAGGCCATCATGCAGGGCCGTTAAATACGTGCGGGGGCTCAGGTTTTGACCCACCTTGCCAAGATGCTCCTTGAATTCGTTGTTTCTCGGATCGTCCGTCAGCTTGTCCACACGAATCAGGCCTCGGTTTTGAACGTAGGTGTTCTTGGTCCATTCGCTGCCTCCCTGCGCCATCAAATCCGGCATGTTAATTGACGGTATTCCGGAAGTGGCATTTTGCAGAGCAAACATCCGCCGCTGCTTGGGCAGCACCGAGCGCATCGCCTCGGCATACAAGCCCGCCTGCAATTCCTCTTTCAGTTGATCCAAACGTCTAGTCGAAAACACCTGCCGCGCTTTCGGATCGAAATCCTCCAGTGTCAAGTTCTCAAATACATGCTGCAACGCGATATCCGGCTGCTGATAACCAAAATGCGCGGCCTGTTTGCCAAAGCTTTCAATGGTCTTGTTCAGCGCCACCCAGACGGGTTTGCGCAACTGCTCAACATCCAGGCCGTATTTCTGTTTCAATTCATCTTTTTTGGAGTACGTATATTCCAGCGCGGCGTTGACGATCACAGCCCGCATACCACGCGCTTCGCTGGGTTCGCTGATGCGTCTCTTCAGCGCTTCTCTCAAGGCGTCATGTTGCGCGTTGGCGGTATGTTTCGGATCGAGAGGATTATCTTTCAAACCCAAATGGGCCGGTGTGATGATGCTAAACAATTCGTCGATGAAGCGAGGCTTCATTTCGGAGGGGGTCGGCTCCTCGTGAGCATATCCGCCCTTGCCGGTTCCGGCATGGCGCGCACCTTTTTTCATAGCCTCATCAAAATAGTCATGCACGTCATTCGACAAGCGTTTCCGGACCTCATCCGTATTGGCCAGATATTTCAACTTATCCAAAGATTTATTCAGTTCCGGGATTTTCAGGAACCAACGCTCATCCGCAAAGCAGGCCTTGCTTCGCAGTTCCAACTGCGCCTCGTTTAGGTCGTCTTTCAAACCCCAATAGATCAGGCGATCCATATTGAAGATGGCCGGATGCACCATTAAGGCATGGCTGCTGGTCGAAAAATCGTGGCTGGAGGTCATGTTTTGCTGATGCCGCAGCGCCGTAAACGGCATTGACTGGCTCATCGCCTTCATCTCCGCAGCAAATGCGCTGGGCTTCATCTGGTCCGAACCATACTCATCCGGGCGCTGGGCAAAATTGACGAGCTGGTGCAACTGACTGTACACATAACGCATGTTGGGCGTACTGGTAATTCCCGCTTCTCTGAAGAGTTTGTTCATCGTTTCCCGCGCTGTGGTCTCATCCACCAGAAGTTCAAAATCGGTCAACTCGGCAATAATGGATGTTTTTGGGAAAATCTCGCGGATAGCGCCGGTCATTTCCTTCCAGAACTCGCCGACAAAGGCCAGCTCTTCTTTAAAAATTTTCGCTCGATCTTCAGGATGCGCATTCCAGATGCGTTCGATATCGGCCACATCCTTGGCCGCATCAATCCGCCAATTCAGGCCTAGCTCGCGCTTTTTGATTGTGGCTTCAGCCAGCACGGCCAAGTCCGGATCCAAGGTGTTGAGATGGTTCTCCAATTGGCGCGCCACCTGGGCCGAATCGATTTCCTTCAGGCGATCCTTCATGAAATTCGGCAGAAACCTGCCCGCAACAAACGGATCAGCCCGCAGAATGGATTGCGGTACGGTTTCGTAAAGCGCCTTTTCAATCGCTTCCGGCGTGGCCGTT
>CAZXUP010000213.1:0-5167 GCA_964643815.1 uncultured Vampirovibrionales bacterium | reverse complement strand
GCGTTGCTGTATGGTCATGGTTTGATGACCAACGGTCAGCCGTTTAAAACGTTCAGGCAAACGGCGTTGCATGCGGGCAGTTTTTTGGGTGAAACCTTTGAGTTTCACCAGACATTTTGGCGTGCTCCGAAATATTATTTGCTGCGCAAATGGGATAAACTCTCCGGCAACGTATTGGCCAAAAAACGATAGCGGTTTTTGGATGGCTATTGACGTGGAATAGTTTGTGTCTTGTGGGGCTTTGCGGGGGTGCGTTGCTTGACACTCATCCGCCGGACGGACTAGAATCAGACATCATTTTGCCCCAGCCACAGGTGTTGCAACCCCATGAGTAACCGGATTCCTTACCCGCAAGCGGTGGATTTGAGCCGCTTTTCAGAGACAGCGCAACCGTTGGAAGCGAAATATGGCTTGCCTGTGGATGTTAAGTTTTGCAAAACCTGCATTATTTCCAACCAACGCCCTAATTCCGCGGTCGAGTATCAACATACCCGTGAGAGTAAAAAAGCAACCATTCATTTGGATGCCGAAGGGGTTTGTGATGCGTGTCGGACGGCGGAGCGGAAGCGGCAGAGCATTGACTGGAATGCGCGTGAAGCCGAATTGCGTGCGCTGTGCGATCGCTACCGGAGCAAAGATGGCTCTTACGACTGCATTGTGCCGGGGTCCGGTGGGAAAGATTCTTTTTACGCGGCCCATATGCTTCGATACAAATATGGGATGAACCCGCTGACGGTTACCTGGGCGCCGCATATCTATACCGAATGGGGCTGGAAGAACTTTCAGGCGTGGCTGCATGCGGGTTTCGATAACTTCCTGCACACGCCCAATGGGCGGGCGCACCGGTTAGTAACGCGTTTGGCGGTGGAGAAACTGTTCCATCCCTTCCAGCCGTTTATCTTTGGGCAAAAATCACTCGCGCCCAAGATGGCGCTGCTGCATAATATCCCGTTGGTGTTTTATGGTGAAAACGAAGCCGAGTACGGGAATCCGGTGGGCGATAACGAATTGGCCAAGCGGGACTGGGCGTATTTTACGGCGGAAGACAAATCCAAGATTTATCTGGGCGGCACCTCCGTCGAGGAATTAATAACGGACTACGGCTTGACCAAAGCGGATATCGAGCCTTACGTGCCTGCCGATCCCGAGCGGATTGAAAAGCAGAAAGTGGAAGTGCATTACCTGGGCTATTACCTCAAGTGGCATCCGCAAAGCTGCTATTATTACGCCGTCGAAAACGGCGGCTTCCAGGCGTCTCCCGAGCGGACGCCGGGCACCTACAGCAAGTACAACAGCATCGATGACCGTATTGACGATTTTCACTATTACACCACCTACATCAAGTTTGGCATTGGCCGGGCGACGTATGACGCGGCGCAGGAAATCCGCTCCGGTGATATCATCCGCGAGGAAGGACAGGCGCTGGCAAAGCGGTTTGACGGTGAGTTTCCCGAGCGTTTTGCGGACGAAATTTTCCAATACCTGAGCATCCCCGAGAAAGAATTCCCGGTCGCATCCAAAAAATTCGAGCAACCGATTCTGGATCGGCCATATTTTGACCGCTTGGCTGATACCTTCCGTTCGCCGCACCTGTGGGTGTATCGTAACGGCCAGTGGGACTTGCGCTATAAGGTTTGGGACGAAGCGCCCGTGGGTTCTGAAACGACGGAGGCACCATGCTTAAGCGTCGTCTCATCGCCAGACTAGACATCAAAGGCCCGAATCTCGTCAAAGGCATTCATTTGGAAGGCCTTCGGGTGATGGGCTCCCCGGAGGAATTTGCCCGGCGCTATTACGAGCAAGGAGCGGATGAGCTGCTCTATATCGATATTGTCGCCAGCTTGTACGGACGCAATAATTTGACCGACATCGTGAAAAAAACGGCGGCGGATGTTTTTATTCCGATTACGGTGGGTGGCGGGATTCGTTCGGTGGATGATGTGAAAGAATTGCTGCGCTGTGGGGCGGATAAAGTGGCGATTAACACGGCGGTGATTAATCGTCCGGCACTCATCACCGAAGTTGCCCGGCGCTTTGGCGCGCAATGCATGGTGTTGTCGGTGGAAGCCAAGCAGATTGGCCCGGGCCATTGGGAGGCCTATACCGATAATGGCCGTGAAAAAACCGGTGTGGATGTGCTGGAGTGGGTGCAGCGCGGTGTGGATTTGGGCGCCGGTGAAGTGCTGATTACCTCCGTGGATCGTGAAGGCACCCGCAGGGGCTTCGATCTGGATCTGGTTCGGGCGGTTTCCACCCTGGTCAATGTTCCGGTGATTGCCAGCGGCGGGCTTGGAACGGTTGAGCATTTATCCGAGGTGATCGATCAGGGCCGTACAGACGCGGTAGCGGTAGCGGATGCGCTGCATTACAACCGGATTTCGATGGCTGAAATGAAAACGGCGTTAGACACGACGTCGAACAAAATGTCGGCGGGAGTGGCCTGATGCGGAACTCGAGCAACACGGTCGTTTCGGTGGTCGATTATGGAATGGGCAATCTGTTTAGCGTCAGTCGGGCGCTGGAGGCTTGCGAAGCGACGCCAGTGCTTGTGGATACGCCGGACGCGGTGATCAATGCCGACATCCTGATTCTGCCGGGTGTGGGTGCGTTTGCGGATGGCATGGCTGGCTTGGCAGAGCGTGGTTTGATTGATCCGATTAAAGCCTATGCCAAAAGCGGACGCCCGTTGCTGGGGATTTGCCTGGGCATGCAGATGATGCTGGAAACCAACGAAGAATTTGGCTTCCACCGGGGCTTGGGCTTTATGGCGGGCAAAGTCGCTGAGATTCCTCGCAGCGGCTTGAATGGCCGTCCGCATAAAATTCCCCATATCGGCTGGAATGAATTGATTTGTCCGGCAGGGGCCCATTGGGACAATACGATTTTGCAAGACATCCCCGAAGGTTCGCCGATGTATTTTGTGCATTCGTTTACAGCGTGGCCCACCGATGAAAACCGTTTGGCCGATTGCGATTATAACGGGCAGCGGATTTCAGCCGTGATTCAACAAGGCAACGTCTATGGCTGTCAGTTTCATCCCGAAAAGAGCGGCCCCGTTGGATTGAAATTACTTCGGAATTTTATCGAGCGGGTTGGACAGCAGAGGTATAAAACTGCATTATTATCGAGCTAGCGAGAGGAATGAGAGAACTGGTTGGACCTGAACTTTAAGTTGCTGGCTGTTGCGAACCGGCTTGAAGGTTCAGGTTATGCTCTTTTAGGCGTCAGCATAATTTGCAGGACCAGGCGAGAGCCGCTTTTAAAAACACTCCCTCGGTGAAAGCCGCTATTATCAAAGAAAATCAAGTCGCCATCTTCTGAGGTAAAGCGATGCTCGGCTTCCAGAAGTTTTTGGATTGTTGACGCGTTGCTGTGATCCAGGTCATCGCCAAAGTTGGCCTTTTGACGCATAAAGCCCGGGAGTGACCAGAACAGTTTGCGATGCTTGACATCGTAAGCGTCGGAGAAAAATTTGTAATTGGCGGTGCGAATGGCGTGATTCAGCTTGCCGATGGGCGTCCGGTGGCTGCCGAGCACATAGCAGAAAGGCCCGTCCTCATCGGTGACAGGGGTTAGATACCAGATGCATTTCACCATGCGGTAAATGGTATCCATATGCATATACACTGTTGGTGATTCCGGCAGATTGAGACCCTCGTACGGAGGGTGCATCCAGGTGTCCGTTGCGTCACCCATCATCAAATTGAGTGTGTGAACCTCCACATCCGTGTCCAGGTATTCCCGCGCCGCCGTCAGCACGCCCATGGTTTCCAGCATTTTTGTTATCTGTTGATAACAGGCCTGCTGCTCATGAGGAATACGCTGGATATTATCCATAAATGTCCGCTGATCGCCGGGAATACTAGCGCGCCGCTCTTTCAGCGTTGCAATCCAGGGCTCTGCGGCTTCCAAAAAGTCTTGTTTGTCTTGCGCGTTGGTTTGCAGGCCGATAGCGCCATCAGTGGCGAGTCTCCGGGTAATAGGCGATTTGGCGCCGGCGATTAATGTGCGGGCGGCTTCCTGGCGGTCCCATTTCTGTTTGCGAATGGTTTTAAATTCTTTGATGAAATAGGGCCAGAGTGCCTGGAGCGACTGAATCCGGTCTGCCAGGGAAACTTTTTTGAAAACCCCCCCGTAGGCTGGATGACGTTTATAATCCGGGTTGGGCAATTCGCCCTGATAGAGCGTTTCTGATGAAGGGATGTCCGTGCGTGCCAGGGCCATTGAGCTTAAATCCATCGCGATACTTTCCAAACGAGAAACATTCTACCATTAATACGTAATCTGTTTCTGCAAGAGCGTTTGGTCCAATGGCGTGTTGCAAAGCACTTCCAGAATCCGCTCTGCGCAGTGGCCATCTCCAAAGGGGTGGCTGCCGTTGGCAAGGCTTTGGCGATACGTTTCGTCTCTTAAAATAGGCGCCAACACCTGCCGGATTTGTGCTTCATCTTGCGGCACATCGACCACGTTTTGCCCGCGTTCGCGTCCCTGTTGCCGGTTGCCGATGTTGATGCAAGGCAGGTGAAAATGGGCGGTTTCCAGCAAGCCACTGCTGGAATTGCCAACCACCAATGTTGCGTGGCGCAAAAAGTTCAAATAACGCTCGCGCCCCAGGCTTTGGGTGAGATGGAAAAAGGGCTTTTGTTCAAAAGCCTGTAATTCAGCGATAATCGCCTGTGAGCCTTCGTCATGGTTGGGGTAGGTGGCCAGCACCTCAATGTCATTTTCAAAGCTGGCTAGCGCATTTAACACCTGTCGCGCCTGCTTGCTGGCCAAATGCGGTTCGGTGGTGAGCGGGTGCTGGGTCAGCAATACCCAGGGCTTGTCAGGGTTGAGTTGGTATTCCTGCACAAAAACGGCTTTATCGATGTTGGGTATGAGTTTCAGATTATCCAGGGCGGGTGAACCGGCAACAGTGATGCGCCAAGGCTCTTCGCCCAGCTTTAAAATGCGTTTAGCGCTGGCGGGTGTTGCCGGAAAATGCAAATGGGCCAGTTTGGTGATGGCATGCCGGATCGAATCATCCACCACGCCGCCGCCCACCACATCGCCGCCATGGATGTGGGCCAGTGGGATGTTGGAGAGAAAGATGGCTGTGGCCACGCCCAGGGTTTCATAGCGGTCCCCCAGCACCAGAATGCAATCCGGTCGCTGCGTTGGGTTTCTG
>CAZXUP010000212.1:0-5178 GCA_964643815.1 uncultured Vampirovibrionales bacterium | reverse complement strand
GCCGTCTGGACAGCCGGAAGCGTCGCATTAAAAGGCGTCGCCCCTGGCTGTTGGTTGAGAAAAGCCAACCGCGCTTGGAGATATTGCGCTTCTGGAGATTCCGGTTCAAGCTTGCTCAATTGATTCTGGATTATTGCCTGTGGCGAATCCAGTGGCTCTCCTGCCGTCTGGACAGCCGGAAGCGTCGCATTAAAAGGCTTGCTGGTGAGTGGTGACCGACTCAAATCGGTAGTCGTAAGGCCATCTGTAATGCCATTTTGATTTACTTGTCGAGCCAATTCAGAATTCGTTAGTGACGCTGAATCAATCTGCTCAAAATTGGTCAGCAGCCTATTAATATTGATTGTATCAGCTATGTTGGCCTGACCAGACTGACGAAGGGCAAGCAATTCCTGCTTCGTGGTTAAGCCATCACGGTTTGTATCTGCTTTGATAGTTACAGACGCAAGTCCGGGATTCGTCTGTCGAAAACCACCTGGATTACCAGTATTCGGTGATACCATATGCCCTCCAATTCAAAATTACTGCTCTTTCTCTCTCGGGAATAAAAATGAAATCAATAGATATAGAAATAAAAACATTTCCTAATAACCATTTGCGGTGTTCACGCCCCTTCAAACACAATAGCCAGAAGACTCATACACTTTTTATATATATTTGAAATCAACTCACCCGATGGAAGCTATCATTTATTCATCTGTATGACAGCGTTAAATATTTGCAACATAAGCACGTTACTTCTACTCTTAACCCTCAGGCAGATAGACAGCTACAACTCGTCGGTGGTTTTGAAATGCAGCTTGGCCACTTCCGCTAATGCCGGGCGTCCATGTTTTTCAATCAAAATCCGCGCCTGTGTTTTCACCCTCGGATTCGCCCCCAGTGGCAAATCCACCCCAAAGCGCGCCGATAATGATTTAATCTTTTTAATAAATTGATACCGCGCCACAATGCTGGCTGCGGCCACACCCACGTTGGCTTCCGCCTTGTGTGTCTGATGCAGCGTAATGCCTTTGCCCTTTTCTTTGAGTTGCGACACAATATAGCGCTCGTTGCCAAATTGGTCTGCAATGGCTTGTTTACATTCCGGGAAACGCACCAATAAATTTTCGATCACTGTGGCATGCCCCCAGGCCAGCAGATGATTCAGGTTTTTTCCGCCCGCCTTGAATTTGGCGTACAACTCGTTGTACTTGGCCGGACCCATTTCCACCGTGCAAATCGCTTTTTCACCCACCACTTGCACCAACTCGGCATGAATTGCGCCAATGCGCGCATCGGTGAGTTGCTTGCTGTCCATCACGCCCAGTTTTTTTAAAATCGCCGCGGTCTGATCAGTCACATACACCCCGGCTACCACCAACGGACCAAAATAATCTCCCTTGCCCGATTCGTCCGTGCCAACGTATGCGCCCGCGATATCCAACAATCCGCGCGTTTTCGTCTCAGGGCTTCTTGGAGACAGCCCAGCTCCCAAACCCGGCAAGCTGGTTTGCTTGCTGGTAACAGGCGCCTGGCTCAGCAATCCGCTCATCAGGTCCAGCAACAAATCCGTGCTGGCTTCCAGATACAACGTGCCATTGGTAAATTGCTTAGCCCGCAACCACCCTCCACCCGCCTTGCCATCCAGGCGATAATCGCAATATTGCTCCGGCTTTTCCTGCCACGTAACATCCGGTAACGCCTGCACAGCCGCCTTAAAGCGCTGTCTATCCGCGGATGATTTCAAAGCATACTTGGTTGCAGGCACGTCAACTCCACTCAGGCCAACCGAAACACCTTTCATTGTAGGACGCCCCAAGCAATCAGGCTACTGTTTGGCGCTATTGTTTACCCATAATCCCAAACGAGCTGTCGATGTTCTTTTTGACGATACCCTGCGTGCTTTCAATCTCTTTCAGCACCGCATCGCGCTGCGAATTCACCCGCTGGAGATGCATTTCCAAAATCTTGTCGGCCTGCTGCAACTGCTTGATACGCGCTTCCAAAACCTTAGCCGCGTTGGAATCCGGCTCCAGCTTGGCCTGCATGTTGAAAAACCCGGAAGTCATGTTGGCCAGATAGATGCGGTGCTGGCTGATAAACTGCGCCTCAAGCTCCAGATCGCTCCTGCGAGAGATCAGGGATAACAGTCTTGCCTGGTTTGCCGCAAAGCCCATCTTGTGTCTTCCTATCCCGAGTTCGTTAGTGCCTTAATAGGTCCGGTTCATCTGGTTTCCAACGTGTTCATAAGGATTAAACTGATTCAGTGTCGCTTCGATTCGCTGCAGTTTTTGCACTTCCAGCATACTGCGATATTTCAAAAGCTTTTGACGACTCCGAAGGGTCACCAGGTTATAGATACCCTGGACGATATTCATGGCAATCGCTTCAATCGGATTGTTCCGCTGAAAGAAATTGACTGCAAGATTAAAATACATTTGTGGGTTAGCCATACCGCTTTCAATACCCCTTGCTTGTGTCGTCCGATATCCATGAATAGACCTAATAATAAAAAAACAATTTGATGCGAAAAGTTGTGCCTATTGGTAAGTTTTGTTACAAAAGTTGATATTTTATGTATATACAACTTGAAGTTTCTTGAACATTTCCGCTAAAAAGCCTCAAAAAAGCCCGATCCGCCCATCACCTTCCGATCTTACCGGCCACCCGTGTTTGCGCTAAAATTCGGTTCTCAGCCTGTCATCCCCCAGGCCGGGCAGCGTATTGTCGAACACATCAAAGGGAAGCCATGAACGAACCACTGAGCGCCCTCTCACTGTACGAGCAGATCCAAAGCGGCAAGCGCAGCGCCGTGGAAGCACTGGAAGCAACCTACAAGCGCATTGAAGCCGTTGACCCCCAGGTTGGCGCTTTTACATCGCTCACACGCGATTTGGCCTTTGAAACCGCCAACGAGGTCGATCAGAAGGCTAAAAAGGGTGAAGCGCTTCCCCTGCTTGCCGGTGTCCCTCTGGCTGTTAAGGACAACATCAACGTCAAAGGCTACCCCACCACCTGCAGCAGCAAGATGCTGGACGGCTATGTCTCTCCCTACGACGCGATGACCACTCTCAAGGTGAAGAAAAACCTGCTTCCCATTGTCGGAAAGACCAATCTGGACGAGTTTGCGATGGGCAGCTCCACTGAAAACAGCGCCTTGCAAATCACCCGCAACCCTTGGGATCTCGAACGCGTTCCCGGTGGAAGTTCCGGTGGCTCCGCCGCTGCGGTTGCCTCCGGCGAAACGCTGATTTCCCTCGGTTCCGACACCGGCGGCAGCGTCCGCCAACCGGCAGCCCTCTGCGGCTTGGTTGGCCTCAAGCCGACCTATGGCCTGGTTTCGCGTTACGGCCTGGTTGCTTTCGCCAGCAGCCTCGATCAAGTCAGCCCGTTTGCCCGCAACGTTAAAGATGCCGCCGCTTTGCTGCAAGTGATTTCCGGCTTTGACGACCGGGATTCGACCTCGCTGAACCAACCCGTCCCGGATTACCTCGCCACCATCGACAAGCCGGTTGAAAAACTGAGAATCGGTGTCATTACGGAACTTAACGGCGAAGGCATGCAGCCGGAAGTTGCGGCGTCCTTCCAAAATGCCATCGAAACCTTTAAAAAGCTGGGGGCCAGCATCACAACCCTCTCCATTCCCAGCATCCAGCACACCATCGCCGCCTATTACATCATCGCCACCGCCGAAGCCAGCTCGAATCTGGCTCGCTTTGATGGCGTGCGCTATGGCCTGCGCACAGAAGCCGAAACCCTGAACGAGATGTACAGCAAGACCCGCGCCCAGGGCTTTGGGCCTGAAGTGAAGCGTCGGATTATGCTCGGCACCTTCTCGCTCAGCTCGGGCTATTACGATGCCTATTACGGCAAGGCCCAAAAGGTTCGCGAACTGCTGCGCCGGGAATTTGCCCAAGCCTGGCAGCAAGTGGACGTGCTGATCTGCCCCACGTCACCCACCACCGCCTTCAAAATCGGCGAGAAATCGAACGATCCGGTCAGCATGTACCTCTCGGATATTGCGACGATTCCCGTCAACCTGGTCGGCATTCCGGCCATCAGCATTCCGTGCGGTTTTGATAACAGCAAGCTGCCCATCGGCCTGCAATTGATGGGTCCGCATTTGTCGGAAGATACGCTGTTTCGGGTAGCCCAGGCATTTGAAACCCAAACGGGGCTAGCCAACCTACAGCCTGCCGAACTCAGCGCCGCAATTTAGAATCGGTCTTGTTGTCATTCCTGCCTTTCGCAGGAATCCAGGCCATCGGCAACCGGAACAGATTTCAAGCTTAATCAATCTCGCCAGTCAGGACGCCCCAGAGATGCGCCCTGGTTTTCTTTTTCAGGTCTTCAACCGCGCGGGCCAGGGCATCCAGATGATGCGGCGGCAGGTTCTCAAATAGTTCTTTCATCTCCTGGGTGCGCTTCGTGAAGACATCATCGTCCGATGTCGAACAAGCCAGACTCCAGAATGCATCTCGGTGCTCATCCGTCAAAACATACCGTGGATAGGTCCTATCCATCCTATCCACGGCAAAATCCGTCTCTACCCAACGCTTCTCGCCGGGCTTCCGATCCAGGCTGCGTTCCATCGCTTTAAATTCTTTCGCGTTGTTTGCCACCAGCCGGGCGCCAAATTGAATCCGCATCACAATCTCCCCTTCAATAGCTTACTCCCGCATTATTCAAAAAAGATACTGCCAACACAACAAGACCCGACCCCGCGACCCCAACCCTGAGCATGCGCGCATTCAAGCACGCACGCTTCTGGTAGAATAAATTGCACGGCCTGCGCCGTATCCGGTAGAGCAAGGAAAGCAGTCGTTGTCATTCAGAGAGAAGCTGGCCTCCGGCGAACCCATCGTCACTGTCGAACTCTCCCCACCCAAGGGGACGGATGTCTCGCGCCTGCTGGATCACGCTACGGCGCTGAAAGGCAAGGTAGACGCCATCAACGTGCCCGACTGCCAGCTCTCCATGCTCAAGATGAGTTCTATGGCCACCTCTAAACTCATTCAAGACACCACCGGCATCGAGGCCGTCTGGCAACTGACCTGTCGAGATCGCAACCTGATTGCCCTGCAAGCCGACTTATTAGGCGGTTACGCCCTGGGCCTGCGCAATGTACTGGCCCTCACCGGCGATCCGGTACAGGTCGGCGACCAGCGCGATCATGCCAAGCAGGTTTTTCACCTG
>CAZXUP010000211.1:0-5233 GCA_964643815.1 uncultured Vampirovibrionales bacterium | reverse complement strand
ACCCTAAGCAAAGCCAGCCTGCTGGCCTGGATTCCCGCCTGCGCGGGAATGACAGGGAAGCGCGGGAATGACAGGGAAGCGTGGGAATGACAGAGGCAAGTCTCCACTCACACTGCCACCTCTACACCTAGGGCAAAGGTATTTCTCAAAATAAAAACCCCGGCGGAGAGAGGCCCGCCGGGTATAAAAAGCAAAGGGAACGGAATAAGAGAGCAATTAGGAGATAAAATCTGTTGAGGAGTTTAGAGGCAAAGATGCCTTAACCCAAGGCCACGCTGTGGCTCCCCCGGTTGAAATCTGTTTTCTCTAACCCTGTGAAGGTTTTCACTGTTCTTCTGCTCTATAAATCCCACTGAAGCAAAGTTGATGCCAAAATATTAAGTTTCATAACAAAGCGGGCGAAAAACGCTCTATCTCCAAAGCAAAACCGACTGCCGTTTCTCAACAACAGTCGGTTTTAACGCTTGTTTTGCCTGCAATCAGGCAGGGTTCCTAACCGGCGCGGCGGATTTTATTGGCTCGGATGCAGCTGGTGCAGACGGAAATCGTCTTGTGCTGACCGCTGGGCAAAACCACTTTGCACTTTTGCAGGTTGGGGTACTGGAAAAAACGGTGGTGCTTGTTGGAGAAGCAAACTTTGTTGGATTTGTTGCGCTTCTTGTTGCAAACTTCGCAGGTGCTAGCCATGGGGAAAGATCCTTTTATTCTGGTTTTCAGGTTTAGTGCTCACTATTTAAACACCAAAAAAGCCCGTTGACAACATTTCGACGAAAGTAGCGGCAGGCGCTCTCCGGCGGCATTGGGCGCAACAGGCCCTTCTACGTCATTTTCGCACACTCGCACAGAAAAATCTGCAAGCCCTGTCCTGTCCGGAGTTCCCCGCCTTAAAGCCTCTTAAAATCGCTTCAGGCGGGAGTGTTCAAACTCCCGCCTGAAGACCCAGTCCTATGAAACCACCTGCTATGATGTCGCCTGTTTTGCCTGCGAACCCGTTTGCCCCAAGGCAAACTTGTTGGGCTGCTGAAACTGCTGCTGTGAGCCGGTCTGGCTTTTGGCGCCCGGCAAAATTTGCCGAACATTGCCGACAGCCTCACCCATACGCTGCAACAGTTGGTCCTTCATCATCTGCGGCGATTGCGGCGGATAATACCAGGAGTTGGGCGATGCACCCGCTCTGGCAGCGGCCTGAGCCGCCTGCTTTTCAGCCAGAAACGGATTTTGCCAGCCGGGTATGACAAACGCATTCCCGCCGCCATCCGGGGAACCACTGCCCTGGCCACCCGGAGCCACCGTAAAGTTGATGTTGTTGACGATATTGATATTCGGCTGATCGGCCCCCGACAAGCCTTGATCAGCGCGCACCGCCTGTTGCACGACCGGGTTTCCGCCTGGCATTTTGCCATTGCCAACACCCTGAAGCGCCATCATCTGTGCCTGCGCCACCTGTTGCGCATACGAAACCGCTTTTCCACTCAAATAATTTGCCATCACTTCTTCTCTCTTCCCTTGTACCAAGCTGCCCACGCCAACCCGAAGGCATAACAGCCCGTGTTCTCTACAACTCTCAGACCAATAGACTCTACCAAGCATATAAAAACAATTTGATAGCCCCGGATTGCTTAGAGGCGCTGAAATATTACGAAACGTAAACCCCGCAGCGCCAATCAGGCGCTCTCGTCAGGCTGTCCTCAACTTTTCGATGGGTTGACCGATAGAAATAAAGCCAGACAGGCTGACTACAAGTAAAAACCATCTATTTGTATAATCACTATTAAAACAAAAGCATTTAAGCTAAAGTATAGTTAGTGAGGCATTTCAAGAGAACAGCAGGCTAAAACACGTATGACCGGAAGCTTTGAACCTTTCATTGAAGATCACCGCGCCGAAACCGCGTACATCCACGAGTCTTCCTACGTGGATAACCCCTGCCGCATTGGCGAACACACGTCCATTCTGCATTTCTCGCATGTGATGGCCAATTCCATCATCGGCAACCATTGCGTCATTGGCCGCAACGTGACCATCGCATCCGGTGTGCTGCTGGGCGATCATGTGCGCGTGATGAACAACGCCCAGCTCAACAGCGGCGTCATCCTGGAAAATGATGTCTATTGCGGTGCTGGAACCGTTTTCACCGAACCCCGCCTTGTTCGCGCCAACAACAAAAGCGTCTCCCGTGTCAGCCCCACGCTGGTCCGTCTTGGGGCACAAATCGGAGCCAACAGCACCGTGGCTTCGGGCTTCACCATCGGGCGCTTTGCGTTTATTGAAGCCGGAACCGTTGTGGATAGAAATATCCCCGATTTTACGGTAGTATATGGCAACCCATTAAAGTTTGCCGGCTGGCGGTGCGAATGCGGCCAAGTCATGCCAGCCCGGACAGGCGGGACCCACGAGGAAGAGATTGCGTGCGCCTATTGCAACCGGCGGTATCTCCGGCAATCCCAATGGAAAGTCCTGCAGTTGGCCAGAGAGGATGTCGCGCTTGATCCCCATACTCAATCTCACCCGGCAATACGAACAGCTCAAAACACGGATTGATGAAGCGCTCATCCGGGTTGCCGCCTCAGGGCATTATATTTTAGGCCCCGAAGTCAAAGCTTTTGAAGAGGAAATCGCCCGCTATCTGGGCGTCAAGCATGTCATCGGTTGCGCCAACGGAACGGACGCCCTGTTTCTGGCGATGAAGGCGCTGAAAATTGGCAAACCTTTCGGCGCGGAGACCGATGAGGTTATTACCACCCCGTTTAGTTTCGTCGCGACGTCCGAATCCATTGTTCGCGCAGGGGCAACACCGGTGTTTGTCGATATCGACCCGGAAACAATGAACCTGGACGTTAGCCAGCTTCAAGCCGCCCTGACGCCACGCACCAAGGCGATTTTGCCGGTGCATATTTTCGGTCAACCGGCCAATCTGGACGCCATCAATACATTTGCCAAGTCTCATGGTTTGCACGTGATTGAAGACTGCGCCCAGTCCATCGGCGCTTCCTACAAAAACCAGAAAACCGGCGGCATCGGTGATATCGGCTGTTTCAGCTTTTTCCCGTCCAAAAACCTGGGCGCACTGGGCGACGGCGGCATGTGCACCACCAACGACGATACCCTGGCCGAACGCCTGCGGATGCTGCGCGTTCATGGCAGCCGCGAGCGCTACTACCACGAGGAGCCGGGCATCAACAGCCGCCTGGATGAACTCCAAGCGGTCATCCTACGCATTAAACTGGAGCACATCGACGAGTGGAACCATGCGCGCCAGGCTGTGGCCGCCAACTACGACCGGCTACTTCAGCCATTGGGCGGACAAGTCAAAACGCCGTATCAAAGCCCGGATAGCCAACACGTGTTTCACCAGTACACCATTCAGTTGCAAAACACCGACAGCGCCCAAACCCGCGCTGAACTGCAAGCCAGTTTGCAGACCGCCGGTGTGCAAAGCATGATTTACTACCCCGTGCCGCTCTATCGGCAGCAAACCCACGCCGCGCTCAACATTAACCCCGCCGATTTCCCCGTCTGCGAACGTGTGAGCAACCAGGTGTTGTCACTGCCCATGTTCCCCGAGCTTTATCCGGAAGAGCAGGAAGCCGTGGCGAACAGCCTGGCGCAAGCACTCAATCGCTTGTCGATTCCGGCTTAAACCTCTCTCCCTAACGGCTCCAGTTTTTCACATACAGCAGCAGGGCGGTTTTTCCCTTTTCGGTCAGACGGATACGCAGGCGGGCAATATGATCGCCCTTGCGGTCATCCGAAACCACGTCCTGAATCATCTGCTCATTGAACCAGAAGAACTCCTGACGCTTGAACCAGAGCTTGGGGTTGAAGCTCTGCAAAAATGATCGTTCCAGTTGCAAATACCCACGATTTTGAAGCACTACCAGAGCCTCTGCCAGCTTTTTTTGGATATTGACGACATTAAACCCTTTATAGTTATAGCGCTTGGCCTCCCCTTCATAGAAATGCTGGGCCAACTGTCCCACACTGGTTGATTTGCGGTTGTAATAAACGTTCAACATCTGGAGATTTCCGAGAAGCTGCATCTGGGTTTCGCACTCGGGAAATCTAAAACGCCGCCGCATCAAATCAAGCATCTCAGCATCCGTTACGCCTGGCTTCGGACTGCACTCATTCGCTGCAAAACGTGGCTGCACACGAACGCTGTTTTTGATCGCTCCAGAAGAAATGGGGTCAACGGATAACATCGATAACATCCTGTTGATATAAAGTTACCCTAACAAAAACGAACCCAACTTAAAATTGTCTACTTCAAAAAACAAGCCCTAATCTGCATCGAAAGGCAGTTTAATCAAACGGGGCGGTCCCTCGCCAGGCCGGATACCCTTAAAAGAGGGCTGCCGCACAGAAGGAACAGGCTCCAAGTCATACTCCTCCACCACACCGACCTGCACCACTTCCTCTTCGTGCACCACCACTTCCTGCTGGTACTCGCTGGGAATCGCCACAGTCAGGGGCGTTGCCTCTTCCAGTTGGCGCTCAATCTGCTTCAATTCGTCAATCCGGGCTTGAATTTGGCGGGTCGCCATGTCAATCGCGCTTAAGATAATGGGGTTGGTCAGACGGCTTCTGAACTCGGCCAGCAGCGCAATAGAGCGCTCGGTGCCACCCACCTGACCCAGGCTACGGATACAGCCCCACACAAACACCGGCATCGTTTCGGCATCCGCGCCTTGCAGGCTATCCAGCAAGATTTCCTCGGTTTGCCAACCGCGACGCTTGCCCAACGCACGAACCACCGCCAGTTTCACGTCTTCGGACGGCTCGTGGCGCAAGGCTTGAATCAGGGCGCTAAAGGCCTTGGCGTCTTCCATCAGGCTCAGCGAATCGGCTGCCAGCACCCGGATGCCACTATCCACATCCTGTTGCAGCATCCGCACCATCGCATCAATCGCCTCCGATCCGCGATACTTTTGCAAGCCAATGCAGGCATAGCGCCGAACCTCAACCACCGCATCATCCGTCGCATCCAGCAATGTGGAGAACACATACGGCGAATCCGATTCCATATCCGCCAGATTGCGAATCGAGGTCAGGCGCACCGAATCACAGGCATCCGACATCCCCTTAACGAAAACACCCAACATATCGCGGTGCCATTTGTACTTGGACAACGTGCCGTAGACCTGGGCGCGCACCGCTTCGGATTCATCGTCAATCGCCTGAATCATGGCATCCACGATGCGCTCTGCCAGGTTGGCATCAGAGGCCTTCTGGG
>CAZXUP010000210.1:2717-5279 GCA_964643815.1 uncultured Vampirovibrionales bacterium | reverse complement strand
CTCGGCTTCGGCCGGGGGCGGCACTGTATGTCCAGACACCTTGGTGTTAAAGAGTGTCGGGCCGTCTAGTTGCGGTTACTAACTCCCGGTCGGCCCTTCGGGGCCGGCTTTTTTATTGAGTAACCGAGAGGACAGGTCGATGACGACTGGACAACAACCATCATTCGATAGCGGGGAGACCGTTACCGTCAGTAAACAAGCGCTGTGGGACGCGCTAATCAAGCTGGAGCGCCAGTGTGCGCTGAATAACCTCTTGCTGTACACCTGTTTTACGAACCTGCACGAAACGGCAAACCAACTGTCCACGCTGTGGAAGAGCGATGGCCTGGTGCAAGCTAAAAAAGATGTGCATGCGCTCTTGTTTCCCGGTGGCGAGATTTCCGCCAGCGCCAAGAACCTCATGGAAGACTGGCTGGCCGAGTTCGAGGCGGAGCAGGACTAATCACTCTTTGTCATTCCCGCGCAGGCGGGAATCCATCCTCAGGAGCAAGCATAAATTCGCTTCTTCGCTCAGTGGATTCCGGCTCTCGGAATGACAGGGACGAGTCGGTCAGCCCTAACGAAAGCCAGCGTGCTGGCTTCCGAAAATCCGACATTCTGACAATCGCCAGCCAAAACGCGGTTTTATTCTTGTATATAAAAGAAGAGAAGGAACGCGCGATATGTCCATTTTGATGATGCTGGCGGTGATTTTACTGGTCGCGCTGATCAGCTACGTCTCGGAACCCATGTTCGGCTAGACGAGCAAACTGTATATTCCAGCTTGCGGACATCACAGGTTGCCCCTAAGATGTCCCTATGTTTACGGTACACGACTATTTGGGGGCGGACGGACAAGCGCTGCGATACGGGCGCTTGAGTGACGCGGCGCAACCCTCCGGTAACGGGCGGGCCTTGTGGTTTGTGCCCGGTCTGGGCGGTTCTGTCAAGGGTGCATTAGAGTTCTTGGAAGCGCTGCAAAGCGAGTTTGACGTTATTTATGGGTCCGACTTGCGCAGCTTCGGGCTAAATCTACTGGAAACACCGCTGACCAGCGCCGACATGCTCTTAAAAGATCTGGAAGCGTTCTATCAAAACGTCATCCGCCCAGCCGGACACTCGGAAGTATTCCTCTGCGGCATCAGCCTGGGCGGTGTTTTGGCAACGCTGATGGCCGCCCAAAACGGTGATCGGTTTCAGCGCCTGATTTTACTCGCCCCGGCTTACAAACCGCACCGCCAATCGTTTGGCCTGCGCTACACGCTGGTCAATACGCTGTCCTATCTCATTCAGGGCAAAAACGCGCGAACCACGCTGCCTTACGGCATTAAAGAACTGACCCGCAACGAGACTGTGCTGAACGACCCGCAATATACAGATCAAAATCCGCTGGTGCTCAGCCCCGGTTTCCTGCTCAGTGTCCGCAGCCTGTGTAACCGAGCCATGGCCAAGATTCCCGACATTCATACCCCCACCCTGATGGTGATCCCCGGTCAGGATGTCGTCTGCGATCCGGACGCCATGCGGCAAGCTTTTGAACGCATCCCGGAAAACACCTCAAAAGCCCTCAAAGAATACCCCGATTTTTATCACGATGTCCTGTTTGAAACCGGACACACCGAAATTGCTCAGGAGATCCGGCTCTGGCTGTCGGACGCCATCCCTTGCGCTTCCCTCTCCAGTTCCCGCTCATCCAGGTAAGGCAAGACATACTCGACTGCGTGCAGATTGATATGCACCAGCTTATGCAGGTTCGGGTCGGTTGAACCACTAGCCAGATTCAGCACCTTGACGTTGGTCATGGCGATAAACATGCGCTCGGTATTCAGCAGGTTGGATAAGCGCCGGTCATCCTTGCCCAGCTTGGGGGTATGAATATCGCCCTCAAACCGAAAGTGACGGGTTACCACGATGGCGCGCACCACATCGGCCTTTGCCCGCACCGCCTGAATCAAATCACTCACAAACGCTTTTCTCCCATTTACAAGTCGCTCACAATCTATTATAAAAGCCCGGACATGCCCAAGCGCACTTGCCCATCAAAATTACTCCCGATAATGGAGATGACTACTCAAACACCATCTTGGGCTTTCCCCATTTCGCGCATAATATAGAGAAACAGATTAACCGGAACCAACGTCTAGTTAACCATCATGGCCACCCAAACCCCATCCGAATTTGATTTCGAGACCGCGCTCAGCCGCCTGCCGGATCAGCCAGGCGTGTATCGCATGTATGCGCAGGCGTCTGCAACGAACGAGCGCCTATTATATATTGGCAAGGCCAAAAACCTGAAAAACCGGGTGCGCAGCTATTTTCAGAATCCCGCCGGCTTGGCCCCCAAAGTGGCTGTCTTGATGCAACAGGTTGCACGCTTTGATTACATCGTGACCGATAGCGAAGTCGAAGCGCTAATTCTGGAATACAACCTCATCAAGCAGCACCGGCCCAAGTACAATATCCTGCTGCGCGACGATAAGCGCTTTCCGTGGATCGGCCTCAGCAAAGAAGCGTTTCCGCGCCTGTTTATTACGCGCGACCCCAGTGGCAAGGGCAAGTTTTTTGGCCCGTATGCCAACAGCG
>CAZXUP010000210.1:0-2707 GCA_964643815.1 uncultured Vampirovibrionales bacterium | reverse complement strand
GCAGGTGATTCGCAAGCATTTTCCGCTGCGCCAGCGCAAAAAACCGCTGTTTAAAAACCGGCCCTGCATGAATTATGACATCGGTGCGTGTTCTGGCCCGTGCCAAAAACTGGTGACTGAAGCGGAATACGCCGAGGTGGTCAAACAGGTGGAAATGCTCCTGAAAGGCAAAGCGGACGACTTGCTGGAACGCCTGGAAACGGAAATGGCCAGCGCCAGCGAACATTTAAATTTTGAGCTGGCCGCCAAGCTGCGGGATCGCCACCTGGCCGTGCAGGATATTGTCGCCCAGCAGAAAGTATATTACGGCGATGCGGGTATTGATCAGGATATTGTCGCAGCCGTAGGTGATTTAAGGCGTTGCGCGCTAGTGGTGCTCAACATCCGCCGGGGCAAGCTAATCGGCAGCCGCCCGCATGAAATCAAACTCAATCATCAGGCAACGCTTGAAGAAGCGTATAACGATTTCATCACGCAATATTATCAGGACGAAGCCCCTGAAGACCTGCCCGATGAAATGATTCTGCAATATCCCATCGAGGACGCGCAAGCATTGGAAGCCTTATTGAAAAGCAAAAAGGGCAAAAAAGTCGTACTGACCCAACCACAAAAAGGAATTAAAAAAGACTTGCTGGCGCTGGGCGTCAAAAACGCCAAAGAAACGCTGGATCAGGCGCAAGCCCTGGAAAGCAAGCATCATCACAATGATCCGGCCCGGGCGCTGATGGAATTGCAGGAAAAATTGAACCTGCCGGAATATCCCAGCCGAATGGAATGCTACGATATTTCGCATTTTCAGGGGGCGCAAACGGTGGCCTCAATGGTAGTATTCACCAACGGCATCCCGGATAAGAAAGCCTACCGACGCTTTAAAATTCAATGCGCCGAAGGCGCGCCGGATGATTTTGCCAGCATGCACGAGGTGATTACACGGCGGTTTTCGAGGGTGCTGAAACAGGAAGAAAACTGGGAAGCACCGGATCTCGTCATTATCGACGGCGGCAAAGGGCAATTGTCATCGGCGGTCAGCGCACTGAAGGAACTTGAGCTTTCGGAACAGCCGATGATTTCGCTCGCCAAGAAATTTGAAGAAGTCTATCTCCCGGGACAATCCCGCCCCGTACTGCTGCCACGCGATTCCGCCGCATTGTTTGTCCTGCAGCAGATCAGAGACGAAGCCCACCGGTTTGCCATCACCTATCACCGGAACATTCGAGCCAAGAAGACAACCCAATCGGCGTTGGATGATATTCCGGGCATTGGCGAAAAACGCAAACACGCCTTGCTGAAACACTTCGGCTCTCTCAGCCGGATGAAGCAAGCCAGCCTGGACGAACTCAGTCGTGTTCCGGGGTTGAACCAGTCCGTGGCCCAAGCCATCTATAACGCATTGCACAGCTAACCATCGTAAACTTACCAGCCCACAGCCTTTAGGACAGGTTGCAATTCATCCGGCACGGCCTGCCAGGTGATATAGCCGGTTTCCGGGTCTTCCCAACGGCTACGCAGAGGTTCTCCGGCAAACACGCCTTTCAACAGCGTGAAATAAAACATCAGCACACTTTTGGGCAACTGCAAAAACTCGCCCAGCCAATGCTGCTGGTGCTCGGGTAGCGCCTGGAGATAGGGACGGCCTGCTTCGTCCAGCCCAAACGGCGGCAAAGCACGGATAACCCCCTGATGCAAAACCTGACTCATCAGGCAGCCATGATGGAAGACGAACACGGCATCGTTGAACTTAAGCTTGTGACGAAGGGCTTTCCCCTCCAGAACATCCCGAATTGACGGGATATACGGGGCACACAAGGCCTCATAATCGGTAAAAACACCCAGCAACGCAGGTTCAGCCACCTTGTTCAAAACAGGCTCATTCACGTCGGACTGTTTCAAGTCAGGACGTTGACCGGAAGACGTCAGCATATCAAGCATTGGAACCCCACCTTACGAGTAGCGCAAACGAATACAACACCGTTTTATGCCCCAAATTCTACTACAAGCATCGCCCCATGTTCGAATATTCAGCTTAAACATGTTTCAAACCCGAAAGATTTCCCGATAACCGATCCATACCCTTCGCCTGTTTTTTCCTTTAAATCACCGAACTCCTACCGAAACAAGATGCCGAGAACACCTGCAAAACAAGGGCAATTTGCCTCTTTAGCAGCCACGGGCCAATCCGCGAAACCATGCGAAAAATGCTAAAATGCGCTTGAGTGCGTGTACATCCATAAGGGGCTTTCCTCTTATGGTGTCTTCTCCAGTTACCACGACCCGAATGTGCCCCCCATGTCTGCCGAAACCCCTCTTGCGAACAATCCGCCAAAACCGGCCCTACAGGGGCAGGCATTGCTAACCAACTACGCCAGCATGCTGGGTGGAAACATTGGCGCTAAAGCCTTGGGCTTGTTGACCGTGTTGATGCTGACCCGCTACCTGGGCACGGAAGACTTTGGCCGATACACGCTTGTCTTCAGCTATTGGGCGCTTTTAAACACACTCATCAGCTTTGGAAGCAATCAGATTGTCGCCCGCAACATGGCCCGGCATCCTTCGGCCACACAACAAGCCATCCAATCGGCCATCTATCTGCGCCTGCTGGCCTGCCTGGTTTTTCTGCCGCTCGGCTTTTTGGGCGGAAAAATGCTGGGCATCACCAACGATCTCATGCTCGCTATCGGGCTGGGACTAATTGCCGGGTTTGAAGCCT